>NZ_JBITJK010000007.1:0-228032 GCF_044459945.1 Streptomyces sp. NPDC050164 | reverse complement strand
CGCTCGGCTTCGCTCGCGCGGGCGGTGCCCCCATCGCATCGCCGCCCTCCTCCGCCTTGCGGCTGCACGCACCAGACCCCGCTCACCGGCGCTGAAGAGATGCCGTCGATTCCCTGCGACCTGATCCAAACGACAGACCCTGGCCCCCGCCCTCCGGTCCAGACGAGATCCGCAGCGTGACCGGTCCCAACAACCCCGACGACAGCTGCGAGTCGAAAGCCCAGGCCGTGGGCGTGGCCTCCGCGAGATACGGCGCCAGCGTGCCCCGGACGGTCACCTCCAGCCGGACGGTACGCCCGGCGGCACCGCGCAGCGGGAAACGGTACGGCGCGCAGAACGCCTCACCGGCCGGCTCCCCGTCGACCGACACCTCCACGCTGCCCCGCACCCGCCCGAGATCCAGCACGGGATCGGGCCCCGACGGCACCTTGAGTGCCCGCGCGTACGTCACGCCTCCGCTCCAACTGCCCAGCCCCAGCTCCCGCCAGTCCCCCAGGGGCAGCGGCGCCGGTACGGCACGCACCCGCACCGGCCCCCGCCAGGCGGAGCCGCCCCGCAGGACCGCAGTGGGGTCCGTGACCACCTCGACCGGTGTGGGCACTGTGAGTGGTCGAGGAAGTGTCAGCTGGTCGCCCTCCAAGGGGAGTTCCGGACCGCCACCGACGCGCACGCTCGCGCGAAGCGCCAACGGCAGGTCGAGCGACACCGTTCCCGCCGGCACGGTGAACCGGAAGCGCTGCGGCGTCGCGTGGACGTCGTCGGTGGACCGTGACGGCCATACGGTGCCGCCGAGCACCGGCCGGCCCGTGAGCCACCCGGTGTCCGGCAGCGGGTGCGGCCGTACCCCGGCGTGGCAGTGCTGCAACTCGCCCCGCCTGCGCTCGTCCTCGACGGTCCGCCCCCGCCGGCCGCCCGACTCGGCCTCCCAGCCGGCGCCGCTGACCAGGGCCGTCACCTCATCCCTGGAGCGCACCACCAGATCGACGAACACCGCGTCCCGGCGGTCGGCACTGTCGGCCATGACCTCCAGGGTGTGCTCGCCCGCCCCGAGCGCCGGTTCGTGGCGGAAGAACATCGGCACGGCGCCCCAGTCCGCCTCGTAGTACTCCACCTTCTCCTGCCGTGCCACGACGTCCCCGTCGAGCAGCACGGTGACCGCCGAGGCGGCACCGACGACGAGTACCGTCCGTGCGTCGTCGCCCGGGACCCGGAGTCGCGCACGGTAGGTGACGCGGCCGTCCGGCCGCACTCCGTCCGGTGGGCGCATGAACCGCGGACGCGGCCCGAGCCCGCCCGGCTCCGACAGACAGAAGAAGCTGCCCAGGGGCGTGCCGTCGGCGGCCGAGATCGTCGAGGGGCGGCCTTGGGCGTCGGACAGTTCGTACTCGAGCACGCCCCGGTCCCGGGCCACCGTGACCGGGGCGGAGGCCAGGTAACCGTCGCCGTCCGGCTCCAGCGGCTCGCCGTTCCACCACACCCGCTTGACGCACTCCGCGCCGACATGCAGTTCGGCGGGCCCCCTGTGGTCGGTCTCCACGATCGCCCGGACCCGGGCGGCCGTTGTGCCGCCCGGCACCGGGACGCGTACGAACTCCTCGTTCACCAGCCCCTTGAGGCCCAGCAGCCCGCCCGGGTCCGGGATGCCACGGCTCGACGAGTACACGGCGACGTCCCAGCCCGCGTCGGGCGGCACCAGGGTCAGTTCACCGGCCAGAATCCGCTCCACGGACGCGGCGTCCAGTGGCTCGGGCACCTGACCGAGCGGTACCGGCGGCAGGACGCGGACCCGGTTGCCGTACGTGACCCGGGTCGGCTCCCACGTCCCGCCCTCGGTCCACTCCATGGTCCAGATCCGCGGTTCGTCCACCGACGAACCCGGGGGCAGGGCCAGATCGCCCCAGGTGTTGTCCATGGTGGGGACCAGGCGGCCGTGCCAGCCGGTCGAGACGTCGATCACCTGGGCGGAGGTCTGCCGTTGAGGACGCGTGGGCGTCGGCCGGCCCTCGCGCCATACGACCAGGGCCGCGGGGGCGCCGTCCAGCGGTACGTCGATGGTCGAGACGGCGCCGTCGGCGCACACGGTGACGTGCGCCGGGGTGCGGGAGCCGGTCGCCGGGTTCCAGACCTCGGCCTCGGCGACCGCGGCCCGCACGGTGACGGACGAGGTGCCGGAGGCCTCGCCCGACGGGGAGGAACCGGCCCGCAGCGGATGCGCGCCGATCTCGGGGAAGGCCGCCGTGACCAGTGCCACCGCCTCGTTCCCCGTCCGCCTGACGAGCAGCGGCACCTCGCCCGTGGCGTGACCGGCCGCGTCGGCCACGGCCGCCGCGCCGTCCTCCGGGTCGCGCACCCGCTCCAGCCGGGGATGCGACGACAGGGCTGCCACCACCGAGTCGTCGCCGGACCGGCCGGCGGCCGTCACCGGCGCACGGCCCACGACGACGACCCGTCCGCCCGCGTCGAGCAGTTCGGCCAGCCGTCGCGCCGTCTCCTCCTCCAGCACGCTCGCCGACGGCAGCAGCACCGCGCGGTAGGCCAGGTCCCTGATCCGCAGGGCGCCGTCGGCGGCCTTGGCGCGCTGCACCGAGTCGTCGTCGACGACGTCGAAGGAGATGCCGCGCCGGTCCAGGGCGCCGGGGTGCGGGGCGAGCCAGTTGTTGGTGCCGCACAGGCCGAGGTAGTGGCGCTGTGTCTGGTCGGCGTCGGCGTGGCCGTCGCCCAGTCGGCCGTCGCCGAAGTGCTGGACGGGCGCGTCCAGCGGGACGAGGGCCTGCATGGTGGCGGTCGGGTGCAGAACCGCCACGTCGGCGGCGTAACTGCCCCAGGACATGATCGAGCAGATCCGGGCCACGGCCCGGGAGAACGCCGGGTACTGCTTCCAGTACGGCTGGCGCCAGTCGGTGGACGGCGGTGCCCACTCGAACCAGCCGCCCGCTGTGCCGAAGTAACTGGCGTGCGGGTTGTACAGGTTGGCGCCGCTGCGCAGGAACGGCAGCAGCCAGTGGTAGGTGTCCTCCAGCGTGCCGCCCCAGCCGGAGGAGTGGAACGCCTCGATCCAGACCCGTTCGTGGCCGTAGAGGTGGGCCATGGAGGAGTGCACCTTGGCGTCGCCGTGGTGGTCGCTGCCGGCGGCGCCGTACCAGCGGTGGGTGCGGAAGTAGTCGGTGTAGATCTGCGTCGACTGGGCCGGGTATCCGGCGCGGGCGGGGTGGCTCTGGTCGCTGCCCAGCAGCATCCCGCGCTCGCGGTGCCATGCGGCCAGCGGCCGGAAGAGGGCCTCTTCGGTGAGTTCCGCGCGGACCGCGTAGTAGTCGGCTCGGATCTTCGTCTCCGGCACGGTGGCGTCCGTGCCGAACAGAGCCGGCAGGTGGTCGAGCAGGTCGTAGCCGCGCCGGGTGCGGAACTCGTCGGCGAAGCGGTGGCTCCAGGCGTTCGTGCCCGGCAGTTCGTCCTGGAAGCTGCCCGCGATGACGGTGCCCAGGTGCTCGGGCACGCGGCGGTCGTACTCGTGGTGCACGGCGTCCATCAACAGGCCGACGGCGTCCGGGGCCAGGTAGTCGAACGCCGTGGGTACGGCGGTGACGAGCCGTACGTCGGTTCCGTCGGCGGCGGCGACGGCCAGGGTGTGCCGGCCGTCCGTGGCGAGGTCGAGGCGTCGTCCCCGTGCGGTGTACGCGGCCAGCGGGGTCTCGGCATCCCGCAGGGCGACCTTGCCCCGGGAGACGGTGACGTCGCGGCAGCGCAGCGCACCGCCCCTGGCCTCGGGATGACGCCGTGTCACACCACCCTGCACATTGGCGCCGGAGAACCCGATCTGGTCGTAGAACCACAGGCGTGTGCCCAACTCCGCCGCGATCTCGCAGGCGTCGGTGAAGCGCGCCCACCACTCCTCGCCGAACCACGCCGGATCGTCGGCCCGGGCGCCGAACGTCGGGCCGGCCGGGGCCAGGTTGATCACGACGAGGTTGTGGACACCGCCCTCGGCGAACGCCCGCATCTGCCAGGCGAGTCGCTCGCGGGTGACCTTCGCACCCGACCACCACCACAGGGGTGCGGGGCCGAAATCGCGGGGCGGGTCCTCGAACAGCTGCCGCAGTGCGGGGGAGATCACGGACGCGGTCCTTCCCCTAAAACGTTTTTAGGCCACCTTCACCGTAGGGGAGCTGGGACGGTCACGCCATATCCGAGGACGGCACGGCGGAAGCCAACACACGGTCGCCGATGTCTGCGCGACACCTTGTTGCAACGTTTTTCTCGCCCTATATTCGCTGCGACCAGGCCCCCGGAACCGCGATGTCACCAGACGACGGAGTCGCATCATGGCCGGTACCCGCCCCATCCCCAAACAGCTCTGGAAGGCCGCCGCCCTGTCGGGCATGGCCTCCTATCTCGACGCCGGGCTGATCGTCAGCATCTCCGTCAACCTGGCCATCTACCGCGACAGTTACGACATGGGCGTGTGGATGGCCGGTGCGATCAGCGCGATCGTCACCGGCTGCATCGCCGTCGGATCCCTCGTCGGCGGCCGGCTCGCCGACCTCTTCGGCCGCCGCCGCGTCTACAACTGGGACATCTTCTGCTTCGCGCTCGGGGCGATCGTCATCACGCTGGCGCCCGACGACATCACGCTGCTGATCGGCGTCCTCGTCGCTGGACTTGCGGCCGGCGCCGACCTGCCGACGTCCCTGGCCGTGGTCTCGGACGCCGCACCCTCCTGGGCCCGGGGACGGCTCATCGCCTTCACACAGGTCATGTGGATGCTGGGCATCGCCGTCGCCATCTTCCTCGGCTTCGTCCTGTCCACCACGGGCATGACCGGGGCCCGGCTCATCACCGGACAACTGGCCGTCGCCGCGCTCGTCACCTGGGCCCTGCGCTCCCGCCTGAAGCTGTCCGCCGAACAGGACACGAAGGAGGAGACGGCGGCCACCTCGCGCGGCAGCGCACTGAGGAACATCTGGACGCGGGCCGCCCTGCTGCCGATGACCGCGACCTTCGTCTTCTACGTAACCTGGGGCCTCGGGGCCAACACCTTCGGCCAGTTCGGCACCTATCTGCTCGTCACCGTCAGCGACGCCTCACAGAGCCTGGCCACCGGAATCAACCTGGCCTTCATCCCGATCGGGGTGCTGCTGACCTTCGCCTTCGTCCGCGTCGCCGACAGCCCCTGGCGCGACCGGCTGTTCCACGTGGCCGCGGTGGTGCAGATCCTCGCCTTCGTCATCGCGTCCCTGACCGCGGGCGCACTCGTCGGCATGCTCGTCTTCTTCGTGCTCTACCAGCTCTCCAACCCCTTCGCCGGAGAGGCGAACTACAAGGTGTGGTCGCAGCTCACGCTGCCCGCGGACACCCGCGGCACCACCCAGGGCTTCACCTACGCCCTGTCACGCGGGGTCTTCGCGGTCGCCGCGTTCTTCACTCCCGCCCTGGCCGACTACAGCCCGGCCGTCCTGCTCTGGACGATCACCGCCTGCATGACGGTGGCCGCGTTCGCGGGCATGTTCATCATCCGCGTCCTGGTCCCCCGTGCCACCGGCGCGGCGCAAGACAGAGCGGACCTGCGAGTCCCCAGCACCTGAGCCGCAGCACACCGACAAGGAGCACCGACCATGGCAACGACCGCGGACCGCACCGCCGGACGGGCCGCCGCCCTGCACGACCTGCTCCCGCCGGTCACCCGGCGCCGCACCCGGATCGGACTGGTCGCAGGCGGACTCGGCACGTACTGGCCGCAGTTCCCCGGGCTCCTCCCGCAGCTGAAGGAGTCGGCCGCCTACGTCGCCGAGCGCTTCCGGGGGATGGACGCGGAGGTGACCGACGCCGGGTTCGTCTCCGACGCCCAGGAAGGAGCGCGCGCCGCCGAACAGTTGCGCAAGGCCGACTGCGACCTCATCGTGCTGTTCCTGACGACGTATCTCACTTCCTCGATGGTGCTGCCGATCGCGCAGCGCACGCACACTCCGGTCCTGGTCATCGACCTCCAGCCGACCGAGAAGATGGACCACGCCTCCTTCGACACCGGGGCCTGGCTGGCCTACTGCGGTCAGTGCCCCGTCCCCGAGGTCGGCAACGTCTTCCGGCGCGCCGGCATCCCCTTCCGGTCGGTCTCGGGCTGGCTGCGGCAGGAGTCCGCCTGGCGGCGCATCGAACAGTGGATCCGGGCCGCGCACATCCGCGCCGCGCTCCGGCACGCCCGGCACGGCCTCATGGGACACGTGTACCCCGGCATGCTCGACGTGCAGACCGATCCGACGCTGCTGTCCACGACGTTCGGCTCGCACGTGGAGGTGCTGGAGTTCGACGACCTGCGGCACCGGGTGGAGCGCGTGACCGAGAAGGAGACCAGGGAGCGGATGGCGCTCGCCCGGCAGGTCTTCACCCTCGACGACAGCGTGGTGGAGGAGGACTTCGCCTGGGGCGCGACCGTGTCGGTCGCCCTGGACCGGCTCGTGGCGGACTTCCAGCTCGACAGCCTCGCGTACTACCACCGGGGCCTCGACGGGGAGCTGCACGAGCGGCTCGGCGCCGGCATGATCCTGGGAGCCTCCCTGCTCACGGCCCGGGGCGTGCCGGCGGCCGGGGAGTACGAACTGCGCACCAGCGTCGCCCAGCTCGCCTCCCAGAGCGTCGGCGCCGGAGGCTCCTTCACCGAGATCCAGGCCCTCAACTTCGAGGACGGCGTCGTGGAGATGGGCCACGACGGACCCGCCCACCTCGCGGTCAGCGCCCGCGACCCGCTGCTGCGCGGGCTCGGCGTCTACCACGGCAAACGCGGCTGGGGCGTGAGCGTCGAGTTCGACGTCCAGCACGGGCCCGTCACCCTGCTCGGCCTCGGCCAGGACGCCGATGGCAGTCTGTCCTTCGTCACCTCCGAGGGCACCGTCGTACCGGGACCCCTGCTGGAGATCGGCAACACCACCCGCCGCGTCGACTTCGGCCGCGATCCAGGCGAATGGGTGGACGCGTGGAGCGCCACGGGTGTCGGCCACCACTGGTCCCTCGCGGTCGGCCACCACGCGGCCGACTTCCACGCGGCGGCGAGCCTGCTGGGCATCGACCACCGGAGTGTGTGACGGGGAGATGGGCGTCGCCCCCACCCGGAGAGTGGTTGTCGCCACCGCCCGGAAATGGGTGCGGGCACCGCTGGTGACGGACCCGGAGCCCGTGTGAGGCAGGCGGCGTCGCCGAGGCTCGCGTCGGTTGTCATGGCCGCGGCCTCGTGCGGCGCCGAGACGTGCACGACGCCGTCCGACCCAGCCTCACGAAGGAGGAGCCCCTTTCGATCCCCGCATGGTGAAACGATCCGCCCCCGCGGGCCCGCGAAGGCGGTGACCCGTGGGACGCGCTGACAGCCTCCTCGCGATGGGCGGCGCTTTCCTCGCCGCCGCCCTCCTCGCCCGCCTCGGCGGCAGGATCGGATTCCCGACCATCGCGCTCTGCATGCTCGCGGGCATCCTGCTCGGCCCGCACACGCAGGGCCTGGTCATAGTCGAGGACGCACACGACTTCGAGATGCTCTCCGCACTCGGACTGGTGCTGCTGCTGTTCTACCTGGGCCTGGAGTTCCACCTCGACGACCTCAGGAGCGGCGGCCGGCGCCTGCTGACGGCGGGCGGCATCTACCTGCTGCTCAACGTCGGCGCGGGTCTGGTCTTCGGGTTCGCTCTGGGCTGGGGCGTCCGGGAGGCGCTGGTGCCCGCCGGTGTCCTGGGGATCTCCTCGTCCGCCATCGGCCCCGGTGGTCTCCGGCCATCCGTGCCACCACCCATCCCCGACCGAACAACCGTCTTACGGCACGGCGTTCGTACGGGGCGGCCACCGGGAAGGATGAGGATTGGGCCTGATGGCGGACGCCGCTGGAAGGGGGAGAAGCTCAAGCCCTGGTGGGACCGGCCGCGCCGCGCGTCGGCGGGTTGTCTCCCTCCGCACCGTCACACGGCCCCGACACCCCAGGACTTGCCATGGCCTCGGCCGTGCCCTGCCTCGAAACGCTGTCGGGTTCCGGGAAGGAGAAGCCGTGCCCCAGTCCGAAGACGAACGTCTCGTCGACCTCGAAGCACGACTCGAGCGGGAGGACCCCAGGTTCACCCGGGCCATGAGTTCCGGCCGCCCGGCCCGGCCCCGGGAGTACCGGCGTACCGGAGCCTGGTGGGCGCTGGCCCTAGGCGTGGCCGTCCTGGGCTCCGGCATCGCCCTGGCCCAAGGGCTGCTCATCGCGGCCGGACTGGTCCTCGTCGGCATGGCGGCCCAACTGGTCGACCCCGACCCGAGCCGCCTGGGGCGTCAAAGGCAGCGGCGATGGTGACGCGCGCGGCAGCCGGAGCCTATGCCCCCGCCCACTTCCGCAGCAGCGCCTCGCGTTCCTCGCGCGGCGGAGTGTCCTCGGCCGCGTGGTCACGACCCCAGGCGAGAAGGTCGCCGATCCCGGTGCCGCCGTCGGCGAGCCGCTGGAGGAGGGCGACGGAGAGCTCGTACTCGGAGGGCAGGTAGATCCCTCCGGCGACGGCCGCGTGCACATCGACCTGGACGGTCTCCTCGGCCGTCGCCACCTCCACGGTGAAGGCGGGCGGCAGCTGGCAGTCACCCGTGACCACGACCAGCGCGGCGTCGAAAGCCATGGACGCCAGCCTCCGCACCCCGGCCCGCACGGGCACGTCGTGAGCCTCGATCCGGACCACCTGGTCCCACGTCCAGAACCCGCCCCGGCCGGCCCCCAGCGCCTCGACTCCGTCCTCGGACAGCCGCACCCCGGAGGCCGCCCCCTCGGGCTCGGCCCCCACGTACACCGAGTCCTCGCCGATCCAGAACAGGCCGACCATGGCCATGAACGCCTCCCGCAGCTGGTCCGGGGGAGAGCGGACCTCGCCCCCGTGTCGCCGTAGGAGACGGGTGCGACGGGCGAGAGGTTGCGATCTTTCCGGCCGGACCGGCCGGGGCGAATGCCGCCGTCAGGGTGTGGTCGTAACCCGTGTGAACGCTCCGGATGGTGGGACGGCCCGGCATGACTGACGGTGGTGCACGTCGAGGCCGGGTCTCGTGAGCTGGCGAGGCGTCAGCGCCCGGTCCGAGACGGAAGGACTCACCGATGCGCTCTGCCCGCATGCTGCTCGCGACGGCCACGGCCACGGCCGCCCTCGCGATCGCCGCACCCACCGCCTACGCCGAGGCGATGGGTGACCGGGACCACGACACCACTTCCTACAGCAAGGAGCACGACAAGGACCGCAAACACCACAAGCCGCGCGGCGGGATGCACACGGGCGGGGGAGCTCTGACCGCGGTGAACACGGACCACGACTCGGACCGCCCCGAGCACGGCAAGCACGACGAGCACGGCAAGGGCGACGAACACGGCAAGCACGACGAGCACGGCAAGGGCGACGAACACGGCAAGCACGACGAGCACGGCAAGGGCGACGAGCACGGCAAGCACGACGACCACGGGAAGGACTTCGGGCACGGCAAGCACGACAAGCCGCGCGGCGGAGTGCACACGGGTGGCGGAGCGCTGACCGTGGTGAACTCGGACGACTGGGAAAAGGACAGCGAGCGAGGCGACGACCCCTGGGGCGACAAGCACGACGAGAACGGCTTCGGGGACAAGCACCACAAGGACGAGTTCGGCGACGAGCACGGCAAGCACGACGACCACGAGAAGGGCTTCGAGCACGGCAAGCACGACGACCACGAGAAGGGCTTCGAGCACGGCAAGCACGACGACCACGAGAAGGGCTTCGGGCACGACAAGCCGCGCGGTGGCGTGCACACCGGTGGCGGTGCCCTGGCCTCCACGCAGGGCGTGACCGCCGGCGGGCTGGCGGTGCTGGCCGTGGCCGGCACGGGCCTGTACGCCCTGAGGCGTCAGAGGGCCTCGCAGGGCGCGGCATGACCGAGACCTGACCGCATGCCGCCGTGGCCGCCGCACGTGCTCCTCGCGTCGCGGCGGCCCGGCTCGTCCTCCCGCGTGCCGTGTGCCGTGTGCCGCGTTCGCTGCCGTGTCCGTTCCGCTGCCGTGCCCGAATGAGGTGGTCTCCGATGGCAGCCAGCCCTCCTTCTCCCGCCGAGCCCGGTCCCGCGCCGTCGAAGCGGCGATTCCGCACCGTCGTGACGGTCATCTGGGGTCTCGCCGCCCTGGTGCTGATCGTCACCATGGTCACCGGACGTGGTGAGTCGTCGTCCGACGCCGGTGGCCCGCCGCACGCCCCGCCGGCCGTCCCGACGGCCGCGCCGGCCACCTCCGCCGTGCCCGACGCGCCGCCCTCGTCCGCAGCGCCGCACCGGACCGCCGCGTCCGGGACCGGCCCGCATCTGCCGCGGTCCCGGCCGGTCCGTCTTTTCATCCCCAAGATCTCGGTGAACGCGCCCTTCACCGACCTCGCCATCGGCCGTTCGGGTGAGCTCGAACCCCCTCCGGCCGACGACACCAACCTCGTCGGCTGGTACGCCAAGGGCGTCTCGCCCGGCGAGGCCGGAACCGCGATCATCGCCGGGCATGTGGACACCGCGACCTCCCCGGCTGTGTTCGCGGGGCTCAGCCAGATGAGGAAGGGCGACCGGTTCCACGTGGCGCGGGCCGACGGCAGCAGGGCGACCTTCGTGGTCGACGACGCGCAGTCGTTCGCCAAGGCCGACTTCCCCAGCAAGCGCGTGTACGGTGACACCCCCTACGCCCAGGTCCGGCTCATCACATGCGCGGGTGCCTACGACCGGCGGGCCCGGGACTACACCGAGAATCTGGTCGTGTTCGCCCATCTCGTCTGACTTCCGGGTCCCCGGCCTGAGGTGGTGTTTTAGAGTGACTGCCACCAGCTTCAGGCGACTGTGGGACCTGTGAGGTATTCGCGAACCATGACGACCGAAACGTTTGAGTTCCAGGTAGAGGCACGTCAGCTGCTCCAGCTGATGATCCACTCGGTCTACTCGAACAAGGATGTCTTCCTGCGGGAGCTTGTCTCCAACGCCTCCGACGCGCTGGACAAGCTGCGCCTGGAGAAGCTGCGGGACGACTCGCTCGACGCCGACGTGTCCGACCTGCACATCGAGATCGACGTCGACAAGGACGCCCGGACCCTAACGGTGCGGGACAACGGCATCGGCATGTCGTACGACGAGGTCGGACGGCTCATCGGCACCATCGCCAACTCGGGTACGGCCACCTTCCTGAAGGAGCTGCGGGAGGCCCAGGACGCGGCCAATGCCGAGGGGCTCATCGGCCAGTTCGGCGTCGGCTTCTACTCCGGCTTCATGGTGGCGGACGAGGTGACGCTGGTGACCCGGCGCGCCGGCGAGAGCCAGGGGACCCGCTGGACGTCGCGCGGCGAGTCCACGTACACGCTGGAGAAGGTCGACGACGCGCCGCAGGGCACCTCCGTCACGCTCCACCTCAAGCCCGCCGACCCGGAGAACCAGCTCCACGACTACACCTCGCCGTGGACGATCAGGGAGATCGTCAAGCGGTACTCGGACTTCATCACCTGGCCCATCCGGATGGTCCCGGAGGCGGGCGACGGCGAGGACGCGCCCGAGCCCGAGACGCTGAACTCGATGAAGGCCCTGTGGGCGCGGTCGCGCGACGAAGTGTCCGACGACGAGTACCACGAGCTGTACAAGCACATCAGCCACGACTGGCGCGAGCCGCTGGAGACGATCCGGCTCCAGGCCGAGGGCACCTTCGAGTACCAGGCCCTGCTCTTCGTCCCCTCGCACGCCCCGCACGACCTGTTCACGCGGGACTTCAAGCGCGGCGTCCAGCTGTATGTGAAGCGCGTCTTCATCATGGACGACTGCGAGGCGCTGCTGCCGCCCTACCTCCGCTTCGTCAAGGGCGTCGTCGACGCGCAGGACCTCTCGCTCAACGTTTCCCGCGAGATCCTCCAGCAGGACCGGCACATCCGGATGATGCAGCGCCGGCTGACGAAGAAGGTCCTGTCCACGGTTAAGGAGATCAAGGCCAAGGACGCCGACCGCTACGCCACGTTCTGGCGCGAGTTCGGCACGGTCCTGAAGGAGGGTCTGGTCACCGACTCCGAGAACCGGGACGCCATCCTCGCCGTCGCGTCGTTCGCCACCACGTACGCCGAGGACGAGCCGACCACCCTCGCGCAGTACGTGGAGCGGATGAAGGACGGCCAGGAGGACATCTACTACATCACCGGCGAGTCCCGGCAGAGCATCGAGAACTCCCCGCACATGGAGGCGTTCCGGGACAAGGGCATCGAGGTCCTGCTGCTCACCGACGCCGTCGACGAGGTGTGGGTGGACGCCGTCGGCGAGTACGAGGGCAAGAAGCTGCGCTCCGTCACCAAGGGCGAGATCGACCTCGACGGCGAGAAGGACGAGAAGGCCGACGGGGAGCGGGAGAAGCAGGCCGAGGAGTACGCCGGTCTGCTCGGCTGGATGCGGGAGCAGCTGGACGAGGACATCAAGGAGGTGCGCCTGTCGGCCCGGCTCACCGTCTCCCCGGCCTGCGTCGTCTCGGACGCGCACGACCTGACCCCGGCCCTGGAGAACATGTACCGGGCGATGGGCCAGGAGGTGCCGCGCACCAAGCGGATCCTCGAACTCAACCCGGACCACCTGCTGGTGAAGAACCTGAACCAGGCGTACAAGGAGCGCGAGGACCGCTCGGGTCTCGTCGAGTCCGCCGAGCTGCTCCACACGCTGGCGGTGCTCGCCGAGGGCGGCCAGCCCAAGGACCCCGCACGCTTCGTCAAGCTCGTGGCCGACCGCCTGGAGCGCACGCTGTAGGCGGTCGGCGGATCAGCGGTGGTCCGGGGCGTCCGCCGCCCGCGCGCCGGGCGGGGTCGTGCCGGTGCCCGGCGGGACGATCTCGCCCTGGACCACCCGCGGCGCGGTGCCCGCCCCGGCCTCCTCGTCCTTCGCGGCGCGTGCCTCGGCCTTGAGGATGCGGGCGGACTTGCCGGCGGACCGGGCCAGTTCGGGCAGCTTCCTGGCCCCGATCACGGCTATGACGACGATGAGGATGATCGCGAGCTCGCTCAGTCCGAACATGGTGTGTCCTTTCTCGCCCGGGCCGGGCACGGCGTGAGCGTATCGGGCGGGGAGCCCGGTGTGATCCCCGCATCGCAATGTGCGACCGCCGGATGCCGGAGCAGATGGGGCAGCATGCCGCGGTCGAGCAGGGCCTGCCGCCAGGCCAGCCGGGCGTGCTCCACGCGGTCGGCCCGCCCGCCCAGGGCCGAGCGCAGCAGCGCGGCCAGGCCGAGGAGGCCGGTCACGGCCGCCACGAGCGCCAGTGTCCAGCCGGCCGAGACGAGCGACCCGGGCAACGGGCCGGGTGCGCCGGCGACCTGGAGCAGGCAGCCGAGCAGGAGCAGGGACCCGGCGGACGTCGCCGCCACGAGCGGCGTGAGCACCGCGAGGGCGGGCAGCAGACTGCCGGTGTCGAGCGGGCGCCGCGCGTCCTGCCGGACGGCCGTCCGTACGGCCAGGTAGGCGCGGTACGGCTCGCCTGCCGCCGCCGTGATGGCATCGGCGTGGGCGAGCGCGTGGGCGCGCAGGTGCGCGGCCGTCCGGCCGGTCGGATCGGCGCGCACGGCACCATGGAGGTCCGCGGTGCTCAGCGCCAGATCCAGTACCGCTTCGAAGTCCGCGCGGTCCTCGGGTTGGAGGCGGGGCGGATCGGCCACAGGGTCTCCTCGTCGGTTGCTGTGTCGGACGTTGGGAGCGAACGCATTGAATCTACAGTACTGTAGAAGTAGAGGCGATGATCCCGCGGATCTATACGATGTCCAGAGGCAACGCAGGGCGGCTGAAGGGAGACAGGGCGGTGACGGATCCCCGGCAGCGTCCCCGGCGGGGGCAGGGCGAGCTGGAGGCGCTGGTGCTGTCGGCACTGCGGGAGGCGGACGGCCCGGTGACGGCCGGCTGGGTGCAGGAACGCCTCGGCGGTGACCTCGCGTACACGACGGTGATCACGATCCTGACCCGGCTGCTGGCCAAGGGCGCGGTCACCCGGGAGCGCGCGGGACGGTCCTTCGCCTGGACGCCCTCCTCGGACCATGCGGGCCTGGCCGCCGGGAAGATGCGCAAGGTGCTGGACGCCGAGAACGACCGGGAGGCGGTGCTGGCCAGCTTCGTCACCGGCCTCGACCCGGACGACGAGCGGCTGTTGCGTGACCTGCTGGGGCAGGCCCACGGCGAGGGGGACGGCTGAAGCCTCATGGGGGTCTTCGTCTTTCTGCCGCTGGTTCTCCCGCTCACGGCGTGGCCGGTCGCGCGTCTGGCCGAACAGCATCTGCACCCGCGCACCGCGACCCGGTTACTGACCGCGATGGCCGCGGTGCTGGCGCTGTGCAGCACGGTGTGCCTGGGACTGGTCATGGTGGTCGGCACCGCCCAACTGCCCGGCAACCCGCTGCCCGACGGCTGGTCGGACCCCGAGGTGCGGGCGGCGGTGCCGTTCGACGAGGTCGTCGGCAAGGCCGCGATTCCCGCGCTGTGCGCGGTCGTCGTCGCCTGCACCCGCGCGCTGTGGCGGCACGCCCGGGTGCGCCGCCAGGCCCACCGCGCGCTGTCCGGGCTGCCGGACACGGAGGTGGCCGTACTGCCGGACGGCGTTCCCTACGCGTATGCGCTGCCCGGTGGTGGTCGCCGGGGTGGTGGTGCTCTGCACGGTGGCCGCCTGGTCGGTGCTCTGCGCGGCAGCGCCGGGCGCCCTGTCCGCCGTCGGCGCGGGGGGCGTGTCGTGGTGACCACGGCCCTGCTGGACCGGCTCCGGCCGGCCGAGCGCAGGGCCCTGTTCGCCCATGAGCGGGCGCACCTCGCCGCCCGGCACGACCGTTTCCTGCTCGCCGTGCAGCTCGCGGCCCGGGCCAACCCGTTCCTTCGGCCGCTGCGTACGGCCGTGGCGTACACGGCCGAGCGGTGGGCGGACGAGGAGGCGGCCCGGGCGATCGGCAGCCGCCGCACGGTGGCGCGTGCCATCGGCACGGCCGCCCTGGTCTCCCGGGGTACCCCGGCGCCCACGCTCGCGGGACTCGCCGCTCCGGGCCCGGTGCCGCGCCGGGTGGCGGCCCTGCTCGGCCCGCCACCCGCGGTACGCAACTGGCCCTCGGTGTTCACCTCGGTCGGACTGGCGGCGTGGGGCGCGGCCGCCGGAACGGCCGCGTCGGCGATGTCCTCCGCGAACTCCGCCGTCACGATGGTGCTCATCCTGCACGCCGCGACACCCTTTTGAGGGGGCAGGGCCTCAGCCCTCCTCTTCCTCCTCGCCCTCGAAGAAGTCCCCGACCTCGTCGACCACTTCGTCCGCGACCATGCCGCCGACGACCCCGGCCGCGAGCCCGGCCGCGCCCGCCGCGACGGCGGTCCCCATGCCGGGGCCCGAGCGGTGGCCGTCATGGTGATGCCCGCCGTGCCCGTCATGCCCGTGGCCGCCCATGCCGAACGCGGCGGGGGAGCCGTACGAGGCCCGGTGCTCGACCAGTTGCCGGATCCAGCCGTCGACGATCGCGGGCCAGTCCTGGTGCTCGACTCCGTCGTGGGAGACGGTGAAACGGGTCAGCGCGTCATGGCCGGGCGACAGGAAGCCGCCGCGCTTGTCCGCCTCCAGCACGACCTCCATGCCGCCCGGGTCCGCCAGGAACGTCAGCTCGATCTCGTTGACCTGGTGCGCGTACCGGGGTGACGGGACGAGCTCGATCTCCTGGTAGAAGGGCAGTTGCTGGCCGGTGCCGCCGATGCGCCCGTACTCGAGGTCGGCCGTCTTGAATCCGAACCCGAGCCCGCCGAGGGCCTCCAGTACGGCCTCCTGCACGGGCAGCGGCGTGACGTTCAGCTGGTCCAGGTCGCCCTTGTCCTTCGCGCCGGCCACCGACAACTCGGTGCGCACGCCCAGGACGACGCCCAGGCGCTGGCCGTGCAGTTCGGTGACCGGCGTCTCCCACGGCAGGGTCACGCTGAACGGCACACCCCGCTGCTCGCCCTCGGCGAGCCGGAAGCCGCCGCCGACGGTGAAGCGGCCGAAGGGGACGACGCCCTCGCTCTCGCCGCCCTCGTGCTCGGCCTCCACCCGGGCCACCAGCTCCAGGGTGATGTGCTCGATGTCGAAGTCGGCTTTGCCGCCCTCCAGCCGAACCTCACCGGTGAGCGTGCCGCCGGGCCGGACGGGAGCCGGGTCGAGGACCGTGTCGACCGTGGGGCCGCCCACGCCGAGCGCGCCGAGCAGTCGTTTGAACACCATGGTGGCGTCCACTCCTCACATGCGTGTACTGACGTTCTACAAACATGTAGAAGTATAGGGGAGTGCTGGAAGGGATCTTGCACGTCGGTTGCGGAGGAGTACAGCTCACTCCTCCGCAACCGCCCCCGTCACCGCGCGACTCAGCCCACGATCCGGCCCAGCTCGATCCGGTCGATGTTCGGCGCCCAGGCGCTCGCGTTGCCGAACGTCACCTTGTTCGTGCCCTTCGCCAGATCGACCGGAACGCCGACGGTCCAGTAGTCGTCCCAGCTCCAGGTGTTCTTGAAGGTGACCTTCACCGGGTCCGCGGTCCCGACCGTGATGTCCGCCGTACGGGACATGATGTCCGTGTTGTAGGCGTGGCCGTTGTCCCGGCGGTCGTTGTGGGCGTAGTGGACGACCAGCAGATAGCGGCCGGACCGGGGCGCGTCCACCGTGAACTCGGCGGTGCTTGAGGCGCTGTTGCCGAGCCAGCCGATGTACGAGCCCGCGGACGCGTGCGGGGAGTCGACGAGCTTGGCCCCGCCGGCGAGCGCGGCCGAGGCGCCCTCGTGGGAGAGGGTGCCGGCGGCCGAGCCGTCGCCGGAGACGTCGAGGGAGCGGACGGCGCTGTGGCCCGACGTCATCGCGATCCGGTTGTTGCCCGCGACCAGGTAGAGCCGCAGCGGGCGGCCGGGCGCGGCCGTGACCGTCTCCCCGTGCAGCGAGAGCTTCACGGCCGCCGAAGTGCGCGGCACCACCGTGTAGTAGCCGTCGCGCGGGGCGTACACGTCGAACACCGCCTTGTCACCGGAGCGCAGGACCAGGGCGCCCGTGCCCACACCTGCCGACGAGGTGTAGTCGTACGACGGCTTGCCGCTGATGTCCGCCAGCGTGGCCTCGTAGGAGGCGGAGGGCGCGCCCGTCCGCGTGGTCAGGTCGATCCGGTCCAGGGTGACCTCGGCGTCGCCCTTGGACAGGGTCAGCTGGTGCGTGCCCGCCTTGAGCTGGACGCTGACGTCCTTCTTGGCGCGGTACGTCCAGTTCTCCGTGGAGGGGTAGGCGACCGTCACCGGGGCGCCGCCGTCGACCGACAGTTTCTGCGTGGCGGGGCCGCCGGACTGGTTGCCGTACAGGATCGCCAGGTCGTACGTGCCGTCCTTCGGGACCGTCACCGAGAAGGTGACCTTGCTGCCGGGCTGGTTGAGCGAGCCGACATCCTTGGTGCCGGAGGCCGCGTAGCCGTTGGCGTTCTGGACCGTGCCCTGCGTGTAGACCTTGCCGTCGGTGATGGTCGCGTCCTCGGCCTCGTACGACGCCGACCACGGGACGGAGGCGGCGGACGGCGTGCCGGAGCCGCCGGGGGTGAGGACGACCCGGTACGCCGACATCTTGTGCAGGCCGCGCAGCGGGACGGTCGCCGAACCGTCCTCCGCGACCTTCACCTTGGTGCGCGCGAGGACCCGCGGCGCCGCGTGCTGCCCCTCGTATCCGGACCAGGCGGCCTCGGCGACGGTCGCGGTGACCGTACGGCCGAACACCGACCGGGGGACGCCCCGCACGACCACGTCAGAGTCGGCCGCGGAGCCGCCGAGCAGAACCTGCGCCTGGCGGCGGGAGGTGTCGAGGGAGGCGAGCCCCTGGAGGGTGTCGATGGTGTTGGGCTGCGGTGGCGTCACCTTCACCGTGTCCCCGGTCATGCCCGCGTACCAGCGGAAGAGCCACCAGCCGCCGTTGGGGATGTTCGAGCGCACGACGTGGCCGCTGAGGTTGCCGGCCGCGTCCCAGTACGCCATGTTGGCGTACACCTTGTTGCGCTCGAACATCGACACCCACTGCACGAGCTGTCCGGGCACGGACAGGTCGCGGCGGTTGGCGTACTCGTCGATGTTGATCTTCAGCGGGGCGATGCCCGCCTCGCGCTCCAGCTTGCGGTAGTCGTCGTAGTGCGCCTGGAAGTCGCGCAGCGAGCCGGAACCCAGCTCGTGCCAGGTCATCACCTGCGGCAGCACGTTCTCCCGCTTGGCGAAGGCGAGGAAGTCCTTCAACAGACGGGTGTGGTACGCGGCTTCGTTGGGTCCGGCGATCCTCGCGTCCGGGTCGATCGCGCGGATGCGGTGGTACACCGTCTTCCAGTCCTTGAAGAACCGGTCGCGGTTCTTCTCGTACTGCGCCTGGTCGGCGACGCCGAGCTTGTACCAGATCTGGTCTGGCTCGTTGAACGGGATGTAGACGAAGCGGTCGCTGTTCGGGTCGGCCGAGACCTCCTTGACGATCTTGTCGACCTTGGGGAGGTAGTCGTCGATGCCGAGGTCCTCGTACGGCCACTTGGCGTAGACGTCCTGCATCATCACGTTGATCTCGCCGCCGCCGGTACGGAAGAACGACTTCGAGACCGTGAGCGCGTCGCCGTTGGGGTGCTGGGCGCCCCCCTCCGGCTTCTGCGAGATGCTCGTGATCTTCAGGGGCGCCATCGCGGCGTCGCTGGGCACCCCGTCGTCGCTGAGCCCGTACAGCGAGCCGTTGGCGCCCAGCATCACCGGGCCCTCGGAGGCGTTGAGGTCGACGGTGAGGCGCTGTGGGTCCGCTGCTGCCGCGTTTCCGGCTGCGGGGAGAGTGGCTGCCATGGTGGCTGCTCCAAGTAGTGCTGTTATCAAGGCGGTTCTCGTACGAGATCTCGGACGGGCTTTCGTGCGGGTGGGGGTGATCACGCTGCTGGACCTCCAGTCACTTGACGGCTCCACTGGTGATTCCGGACACGATCTTTCGCTGGCCGACGAGGAACACGGCGACCATGGGCAGGCTCATCACCACGACGTACGCGAAGACGAGATGCCAGTTGTTGAGGTAGAGCTGGGCGCTGGCGACCTGGTAGAGGTTGAGCGGCAGGGTCGCCCGGTCTCCGCCGCCGAGGACGAAGAACGCGTAGAAGATGTCGCTCCAGGCGTAGAGCATCACCATGATCGTCGCGGTGGCGATCACCGGCCGGAGCAGCGGCAGGACGATCCGCCAGAAGATCCGCGCCGGCGTCGCCCCGTCGATCCTGGCCGCCTCCTCCAGCTCCATGGGGATGGCGCGGATGAAGCCGGTCATGAAGAAGATCGACGTCGACAGGTACATGCCGGTGTAGACGGCGATCATGCCGGGGCGGGTGTTGGACAGCCCCAGCTGCCGCAGCTCCATCACGATGGTGATGACGGCGGGCGGCAGCAGCAGTCCGCTGATGCACAGCGCGTACGCCGCCGAGACCAGCTTCGACTTGCGCCGGGCGAAGACCCAGGCGGCGCCCGCGCCCAGGATCAGCACCAGGACCACCGAAGGCACCACGACCAGCAGCGAGTTGAGGAAGCCGCGCAGCATCTCGCCCTGGCTGACGGCGTCCGCGTAGTTGCTCGCGGGCTGCCACTGCCCGGGCAGGTCCAGGTTCGGCTTGATCGCCTCCGCCTGCGGCTTGGCCGAGGTGACGGCGACCAGCCACAGCGGCACGCCCACGGCCAGCGCGGCGAGCAGGACGACGAGACAGGGGCGGCCGTACCGCCACACCGCGGTCACAGCATCTGCTCCCTTCGCCGGAGCCCCACGACCAGCGGGATCGCCACGGCGACCACCACCAGGAACAGGACGAGGCTCATCGCGGAGGCCTGCGCGTACAGGCCCTGACCGAAGATCCGGAACATGTAGATGTTGAAGACCTCCGTGGAAGCCGCGGGGCCGCCGCCCGTCGTGGCCTGCACGATGTCGAAGGTGTTCATCGAACCGATCAGCGCGGTGGTGACGTTGAAGGTGACGGCCGGCGCGAGCATCGGCCAGCGCACCGACCAGAAGGTCCGCCAGGGCCCCGCGCCGTCGCACTTCGCGGCCTCCAGCATCTCGCCGGGGATGCCCTTGAGCCCGGCCAGATAGATGAGCATCGACAGGCCCATCCACTTCCACCCGTGGATGAGCGTGACGATCACCAGCGTCCAGGTCGTCGAGCCCAGCCACGGGATGTCCGTGCCCAGAACGGAGTTGACCGCCCCGTCCTGGTCGAGCAGCGCCTGGAAGACGTAACCGGTCGCCAGCGCCGAGATCAGCACCGGCAGGAAGAAGACGGCACGGAAGAACCGGTTGAAGCGGCTGTCGTCCTCCAGCAGCAGCGCCAGCACGAGCCCGAAGCCGTTCTGGAACAAGGCCGCCAGCAGCGCGTACACCAGGGTCGTGCGGATCGCCCGCAGCAGTGAGCCGTCCTCGGCGATGGTCCTGAAGTTGTCCAGGCCCGTGAAGGCGATGTCCGCGTGGTACGAGGACCAGTTGGTGAACGGGTAGTAGAAGTTCAGCAGGTTGGGCACCAGGAAGAAGGCCGCGAAGACGACGATCGCGGGGAGCGCGAACCACCAGGGGTGGTGCACGGCGGCGCGCGGCAGCCGTCCCACGCCCTTCGGTGCGCCTTGTGCAGCAGGCTGCTTGCGCGTACGTACGACCGTGTCCGCCATGGTCAGAACCCGGGGGCGCCCTGGGCCTTGGCCACCTGCGCGAACTGGTCCTGGATCGCCTGCGCGACCTGCTGCGGGCTCTTCTTGCCGAAGATCATGTCGGCCAGGTAGAGGTGGGTGTCGGGGGCGACGATCGCCTTGGCCTGGAAGACGCCGATGGCCTTGGGCAGGGCCGCGACCTGGGCCTTGGACGCCTCGGGCAGCCCGTCGGGAGTGGGCACGGACGGCTGCACGGACGGGATCTTCATCGTCTTGATGTAGTCCGGGTAGTCCGGTCCGAGCCAGAAGGCGAGGAACTGCCGGGCCGCGTTCTGCCGCTTGTCGTCACCGGTCTTGAAGGCGACGACACCGTTGGTCTGGTCGGGGGAGTACAGGCCGGTGGCCGAGGAGTTGGCGACCGGGAACCAGCCGATCTTCTTGTCCAGCTCGGCGGTGGAGTACTTGGCCTGCAACTGGCTCTGGAAGGACGTGACGTTGAGGACCATGCCGGCGTCGCCCTTCCACAGCGCGTCGGCCTGCCCGGTGAAGGTGCCCGTCCGGTAGTTCTTCTGGGCGAGCCCCGCGTCGAGCAGCTTCTCCTTGTACTTCTTGATCGCGCCGATGACGACCGGGTCGGTCCACTTCTTCTTGCCGGCGTTCAGATCGGCCCACCACTGCCGGTCGAGGTCGGTGAGCTGGACCTGCATCTGCCACTGGAGCGGCCACTTGTCGCCGCCGGCCTCGTAGAAGGCGGCCGCGTCGGTCTTGTCGACGACCTTGCGGCCGAGGGCGAGCAGCTCGTCGTAGGACTTGGGGAAGTCCTTCTCGCTCAGCCCGGCCTGCTTGAAGACGTCCTTGTTGTAGTAGACGCCGAGCATGGCGGGGCTGGTGACGATCGCCGCGTACCGTTTGCCGTCGATGACGCCGAGGGACCTCTCGGTGTCGCCGAGCTTGGCCTCCCAGGGCTCCCCGTCGAGGGTCAGGAGGTTCTGCTTGGGCTGGACGAACGGCAGCGTGGAGATGGACGGCTGCCAGAACATCAGGTCGGGGCGGTCGCCGGAGGCCAGCTTCGTCGGCACGTTCTGCTCGTAGAGGTCCGGGATCGCCTGGGTGTCGACCTTGGCGCCGGTGGCCTTCTCGAAGGCGTCGATGACCTGCTTGGGCGCGGTCACCGTGTTCTGCGCGGTCCACATGGTCAGCTTCACGCCGTCCAGCCGGGCGGTCGGATTCACCGCCGTCCGCTTGGCGTCCGAACCGTCCGAACCGGAGTCCCCGGCGGTCGGGTCGCTGCACGCGGTGGCGGCCAGGCCGGCGGCACATATCAGCGCCAGGGCGGGGAGAGCTCTTGTCTTCATCGTGTGCCTTTCCGGAGCAGGCGGTTCGGTTCAGAAAGCGGGACTCGCAACTGCTGGGCTCGTTCGGATTGTTCAGGCGTCGGCGGTTCAGACGTCGGCGGGCGGTGGCCCCGAGCTCTCCCGCACCACCAGTTCCGGCACGGACACGGGATGCGGGGCGACCGGCGCGGACTCCTCCAGCACGCCGTGCAGCAGGGCGAACGCGGACCGCCCGAGGCCGGTGAAGTCCAGGCGTACGGTCGTCAGGGACGGGGTGAGGAAGGCGGAGTGCGGGGCGTCGTCGAAACCGGCCACGCTGACCTCGCCCGGTACCGAGCGGCCGGTCTCGTGCAGGGCGCGCAGCACGCCGAGCGCGAGGTCGTCGTTGCCGCACAGGATCGCGGTGACGGACTGGTCCTTCGCCAGCTTCAGCCCGGCGGCGTGACCGCCCGTCGGCCCCCAACTGCTCTGCACCGGGCGGGGTTCCGGGGCGCCGGCCTCCTTCAGCGCCTGCCGCCAGCCGCTGGTGCGGGCGCTGGTGCGGCGGGTGCTGGACGGGATGGCCACGTAGTGCACGGTCTGGTGGCCGAGGGAGAGCAGGTGGCTGGTCGCCTGGTAGGCGGCCTCGCGGTCGTCGGTCCACACCCACGGGCGGTCGCCGCCCGGCGGGCTCGCCGGGGTCTCGACCACGCCCACGACCGGCAGCCCGGCGGGCACGGCTCCCAGGGCCCGGACACCGGCCGGATCGTAGGCGATCGCGATGATCCCGCCGCCCGCGTCCGCCGCGCGCTGCACCTGCGCGGCGACGGCCGCGTCCTCGGCGGATTCCAGCACCCCGATCCCGACCGCGTACGACGCCGCGCGGGCGGCCTCCTCGATGCCCTGGAGGATCGAGGCGTAGCCGTAGTGGGTGGTGTTCGCGGTGAGCACGGTCACGGCCCGGCTGCGCCCGCTGGCCAGGGCGAGGGCGGTCGCGTTGCGGCGGAAGCCCAGTTCCTCGATGGCGGCGAGCACCCGCTCCCGGGTGGACGGCCGGACGCTGGGATGGCCGTTGATCACCCGAGAGACCGTCTGGTACGAGACCCCCGCGGCGGTCGCGACGTCCCTGATGCTCGCCGGGCGCCTTGTGTGACCGGTCACATTCATGCCAGGATTGTGACCGGTCACACTTGGGTCGTCAAGAGACCGTAACGAGGGATTCATGCGGGCCTCCGCTCCCCGAGGACGGGGCGAGGTCAGGAGGGGGAGCACCTTGACCGGCACGGCGGATGCGGCGCACATGGCCTCCAACCGGCGGCAGGACGAGTTCAGTTGGGGGCATCGAGCCCTCCGGGCCGCTTTCGCGGTCGCCGCCGACGGGACCCTGCGGCTGGTCCGGCTGTCCCACCCCGACGACGAGCGCTCCGCCACTCCGCACTCCGCGCTCCCGCTCGTGGAGCTCACCGCCCTCGGCCACGGCACCGGCTGGTCCGGCCCCCGCTTCACCGGCACGGCCTTCGGCGCCCGGCTCGCCTACCGAACCCACCGCACGGGCAGACGCGACGGCTGGGAGTGGCTGACCGTCGAACTCCACGACCCGGACACCGGATTGACGGCGTCCGTCGAGCTCACGTCACCCACCGCACTGCCCGTCCTCCGCTCCCGCGTCCGGCTCCGCAACGAGGGCCAGGAGCCGCTGGTCGTCCAGTCCGTCAGCAGCCTCCTGCTCGGCGGCCTGCCCGCCCCGGACGCCCTCGACGTCCACCGGGCCCGCAACGACTGGCTCGCCGAGTGCCGCTGGTACACCGAGCCGCTGCGCGCCGCCGTCGCCGACATCCACGTCGACGCCCACCAGCACGACAGCCGGGCCGCCCTCTCCCTCACCGGGCGCGGCAGCTGGCCCACCGACGGCCATCTCGCCATGGGCGCGCTGACGGAGCGGGCCGGCGGCCGGGCCTGGGTGTGGCAGGTCGAGTCCCCGGCCGGCTGGCGCTGGGACCTGGGCGAACGCGCACACGGCACCTACCTCGCGCTGAACGGCCCCACCGACGCGGAACACCAGTGGCGCCTCCGGCTCGCCCCGGGCGAGGAGTTCACCACCGTCCCCGGAGCCCTGGCACTCGGCTCCGACCTCGACGCCGCGATGGGCGCCCTGACCTCCTACCGCCGGGCGGTCCGCCGCCCGCACCCGGACCACACCGCCCTCCCCGTCGTCTTCAACGACTACATGAACACCCTGATGGGCGACCCGACCACGGCCAAGCTCCTGCCTCTGATCGACGCCGCCGCGGACGCCGGCGCCGAGTACTTCTGCATCGACTCGGGCTGGTACGACGACGACACCCAGGGCTGGTGGGACAGCGTCGGTGCCTGGCAGCCCTCGCCGCGCCGCTTCCCCGACGGTGGCATCCAGGCCGTCCTGGACCGGATCCGGGAGCGCGGGATGGTGCCCGGACTGTGGCTGGAGCCGGAGGTCGTCGGAGTGCGCAGCCCCGTCGCGGCCGAACTGCCCGACGAGGCGTTCTTCCAGCGCGACGGCGTGCGCCTGGCCGAACAGGGCCGCCACCAGCTCGACCTGCGGCACCCCGCCGCCCGCGCCCACCTCGACAAGACCGTGGACCGGATCGTCGGCGACTGGGGCGTGGGCTACCTCAAGCTGGACTACAACATCGTGGTCGACCCCGGCACCCAGGCACCCGGCGACCTCGCGCCGGGAGCCGGGCTGCTCGGCCACGCCCACGCCTACCTGGACTGGCTGGCCGGCGTACTGGACCGCCACCCCGGACTCGTCGTGGAGAACTGCGCCTCGGGCGGCATGCGCATGGACGGCGCCACCCTGGCCGTCGCCCAGCTCCAGTCCACCAGCGACCAGCAGGACCCCCTGCGCTACCCGCCGATCGCCGCCGCGGCGCCGACCGCCGTCCCGCCCGAGCAGGGCGCCGTCTGGGCCTACCCGCAGCCCGAGTTCGACGACGGCCTGACGACGTGGACCCTGGGCGGGGCCCTGCTCGGCCGTATCCACCTCTCGGGCCATCTCGACCGGATGTCGGAACACCAACTGGCCCTCGTACGGGACGCGGTCGCGGTCTACAAGTCGATCCGCGGGGACCTCGCGCGGGCCCTGCCGTTCTGGCCGCTCGGACTGCCCGGCTGGACGGACGAGTGGCTGGCCCTGGGGCTCTCGGTCCCCGGTGACCGCACGGCGTACCTGTCGGTCTGGCGCCGCGGCGGACCGGCCGAACTCCACGTCCCCGTCCGGCACCTGGCGGGCCGGACCGTCCGCGCGGACGTCCTGCACCCGTCCTCAGCGGGGGCGGGCACGGCCGTCTGGGACGGGGACGGGCTGACGGTGTCCGTGCCGCGCACGCCCGGTGTGCTGCTGATCGGGCTCACGCAGGAGGGGTAGGCCAGGACGGGTGGGCGGGGCCCCGGCGTCAACGGCCTACGGCACTGCCCTCGCGGACCGCGTTGCGTTCCCGCGCCTGCTGATGTGCGTCCCGGCGGAACGCCCAGGCCATCTCGGGCTCCATCACCCAGCGGAACAGCCGCCGCACCGGCGGGGTGCACAGCGCGGTCACGAGCACCGCGGCGAAGACCGTCACCACGACCACGCCCACGGGCCCGTGGACCCACGCCGGCTCGTACCAGCCCCAGAACTTGGACCCCTGGGCGACGAAGCCGTGCAGCAGGTAGCCGTACAGCGTCCCAGCGCCCAGCACCGTGAACCACGCCCGGCGCCCGGGCACCCACGCGAGGAAGCAGGCCACCAGGACCAGCGAACAGCCGAAGGTCACCAGCGTCATCACGGGCCCGTACCAGGCGGGCGCGGCGAGTTCCTCGGCGCTGTCGCGGTGGTAGAACCAGGCGCCGGTCATCCGCGGGACCGCCCAGTACGCCGCCACGACCGCGGCGGCGAAGACCGGCACGGCCAGCACCCGCACCGAGCGGCGGCGCACCAGCCGGAAGTGCTCCGGCTTCAGCAGCAGACCGAGGACGAAGTACGGCAGGAACTGAAGGGTGCGTTGCAGGTCGAGGTCGTTGCCGACGGACGGCGAGAGCGTCGCCAGCATCGCGATGACGAGGGCGAGCGGCAGCGGCCACCGCACGCGCCGCCACACCGGCGTGGTCAGCCGCCAGATGAACAGCGCCGCCAGGAACCACGTCAGATACAGCGGATCCAGCAGGCTGACGGGCCGGTCGGGCTCCTGGTCCGTCCATCGCGTGAACAGCGTGTACGCCGTCTCGAAGACGACATACGGAACGGCGAGCCCGGTGACCAGGCGCCTGATCCGCCCCGGGCTCGCGTCGAAGGAGCGCGAGAAGTAGCCGGAGATGACGATGAACGCCGGCATGTGGAAGGCGTAGACGACCATGTAGAGCGCGCTGACCGCCCGGCTGCCGTCCCGCAACGGCTCCCAGGCGTGCCCGATCGCCACCAGCACGATCGCCAGGTACTTGGCGTTGTCGAAGAACGCGTCGCGCTGCCCGGCCGGCTTCGGCGGGGCAGCGGACTCGCGCGACGTGCTCGCCCCGGCCTCGCCGCTCGTGTTCGACACGGTCCGCATGCGCAGTGTGTCCTCGCTCATCACGCCTCCCACGCAGGGGGCGGGGAACCGGGACGGGCGCATACGCGTCTTGCCGGTGTTACGGCGGTGGGGTGCCGGTGCGACATCCCCGCCGCCTGACCACTGCGGGGCGACGCAAACCGCTTTCGGCGTGGATGTCGCGCGGATCACACCCACGGTGACGATGCCGCCGCGCCGGACGGTGACGGTGCCGCCGCGCCCACTGGTGGGGAGCGCGCCGGCACCGTCGCACACGGCCCGGTCAGCTCGCCGAGCAGGCGGCGCCGTTCAGCGTGAACGCCGTCGGGCTGGGGTTGGCCGTCGCCCGGGTGGCCGTGAAGCCGAGGGTGACCGAACCCGCCGCGGGGATCGTCGCGGTGTACGGGGCTGCCGCGACGCTGACCTCGGAGCCGCTCTGCGTCGCCGTGCCGCCCCAGAGGTTGGTGATGCGCTGGCTGTCCGGGAAGGTCCAGCGCAGCGTCCAGCCGTTGATCGCCGAGGTGCCGGTGTTGCGCACGGTGATCTCGCCCTGGAACCCGCCGGGCCAGCTGCTCGTCACCCGGTAGCCGACGCCGCAGGCCGCCGTTGAGCCGCCGGAGGAGGTCGTGAACGTCACCGTGGCCGAGCGGGGCGAACGGTTGCCGGCGGCGTCACGGGCGTAGACGGCGAAGGTGTAGGAGGTGGCGGGGGACAGGCCGGTGAGGGTGGCGGTGGTCCTGGCCGTGGTGGTGGCGACCGTCTCGGTGCCGCCGCTGACCCGGACGACGTCGTAGCCGGTGACGCCCGTGGCGTCGCTGGCGGCGGACCAGGTCAGGGTGGCGGACGAGGAGGTCACCCCGGAGGCGGTCGGGGTGCCGGGGGCCGTCGGGGGAGTGGTGTCGCCTCCGCCCAAGGAGTAGATCGCGGCCTCCTTGGCGGTGGCGGCGATGCCGTTCGCGCCGTTGAAGAGCCGCTGCCCCCAGCTGGTGAGCCGGTCCGGGTCGAAGTTCGTGACCATGTCCAGGTACTCGACGCCGCCGCTGTTGCCGCTCCAGGACCAGCCGAGGTAGCCCAGGCGGAGCTGCTGGGCGACGGCCAGGATGGTGTCCTCGTCGGGGTTGCCGTCCGAGTGGTCGTGGCCGAACTCGCCGACGACGATGGGGAGTTTCGCCGTGACGAAGCGGTTCAGATAGTCGGTGATCTCGGCGGCGGTGTCGAAGACGCCGTACATGTGGATCGAGAAGATCGTGTTGGCGTCCGGGTCGGCGGCGAAGACCGAGGCGGCGTTGTCCCGCATGGTGAACGCCCAGTCCTGGCCCCAGTTGGGCGCGTCGACCATGATCGTGTGGTCGAACCCGGCGGTGCGGAGCTTCTGGATGGCCGCCTTGGTGTCGGCCGTCCAGGCCGTGTAGCCGATGTTGCCGTGCGGCTCGTTGCCGATGTTGACGATGACGTAGTCCTCCTGACCGGTCAGCGCGCTCTGCACGCTGATCCAGTAGTCGGCGGCGCGGGAGAGCGTGACGGCTCCGCTCTGTTCGCCGTACCCGGTGGTGTCGTGCACCTCCAGCACACAGATCAGCCGGTTCTGCTTGCACTGGGAGACAACGTTCGCCACGTCGGCGGTGTCGTTGCGGGTCCAGCGGTCACCGCTGGAGAGGACCACGCGGACGGTGTTGGCGCCCTTGGCCTTGATGTGCGCGAGGGAGCTGATCCGGTCCGGGAACCAGGTGTGGGCGTGGTTGACGCCGCGCATCACGAAGTCGTTCCCGGACGCCTCCAGCAGCCGGCCGTTGTCGATACGGAAGCCGCTGGGGGCGGCGTGCGCCGGTGTGCCGAGGGAGAGGAAGGAGAGCAGGAGGCCGAGGAGGGCGACGGCCACGGTGGCCACGCGCGAGGTGGGGGCGGTGCGGGGTCTCATGGCGGCTCCAGAGGTGGGGGTTGGATGAGGCGGGGCCTGTTCCGGGTCGCGTCCAGTCCTGGGGAGGGAGCGGCGAGTGTGCTGCCGGGGCCGGTCCTGGTCCGTGCCGGGTGTCAGGCGGCGGAACTCTTCGCCGTGCACGTGACGGTCGCCGCCGGAGCGCCGGCCGTTGCCGGGGTGGTGGCGACGAAGCCGAACGTGGCGCTCGCGCCGGGCGCCAACGCGCCGTTCCACGCCGCGTTCGTGATGGTGGCCGTACCGTCCGCGGCCGTGCTGAGGGTGCCGTTCCAGACCTGGCCGACGCGCGCGCCGTTCGCCGGTACGACCATCGCGGTCCAGGCCGAGACGGCGGACGCGGACGTGTTCGTCACGGTCACCTCTCCCTGGTAGCCGCCCTGCCACGAGGAGACGGCCCGGAAGCGCGCCGTACAGGCCGCGGGTTCCCCCGGGTTGCCAGGGCCCTGCGGGACGCCCGCGTCGAGGACCGCCGCCAGGGCCGGGAACCAGCGGGCGGCGACCTTGTCGTCGCCGGAGGCGTTGGGGTGCACCCCGTCGTAGGTGTCCGTGGCCGTGCTGAAGCCCGTCCACTGGTCGACCACGGTGATCGGGGAACGTGCGGTGCTGGTCGCCCGCGCCCAGTCGGGGATCCGCGCGTTGAAGTCGACGACGCGCTGCGCACAGGCCGTACAACTGCTCGGGTTCAGGGGGATGAGCTGCGCGACGAGAATCCTCATGTCGGGATTCGAGGCCCTCATCTGCGTCACGAGCTTGGTGTAGGCGGCGAGGATGCGGTCGGGGGTGATGCTGCTCCACACGTCGTTCGTGCCGTAGTGCATGACAACGATGTCCGGGTGTGTGGCCGCGAGCCTGCCCGGCAGCAGGTTCTGATCGGCCACATTGGTCACCAGCTCACCGCCGTGTCCCTCGTTGTCGCCGTCGTGCGCCTGTCCGCAGCCCTGCGGCGGGAGGGTGCCGACGAAGTCGATGTCCGTGTACCCGCTGTTCAGCAGCCGGTTCCAGAGCACCGCTCGCCAGCAGCCCGGCGAGCCGGTGATCGAATCGCCGAGCGGCATGACGCGGACGGGGTCCGCCGCCGGTGCGGCCGTGGCCCGGGGCGCGAATGTGAGACCGAGGGGGAGGAGCAGTGTCGCAAGGAGGCCGAGCACCGGGATGATTCGTAAGCGCGAAGACGAGCGGCGGGTTCTGCGCATGGTGATCCCTTCCCTGGGTGAGGTGGGAGCGCTCCCATGCATCAAGCCATTGTTGTCATTGATGCGTCAAGAGGGGCGGGCCAGGACGGGGCGCTTGCCGTGGACAAAGCCGGCAAGATCTTGTGGCGCCGGGCGGCGGGGGACGGCGCCAAGGACCGTAACGCCATCTCGGAAGCCGCCTTCAAGGATCTGTTCTACGCCAAAGGCAAAGTTGGCGCGTTCGTCGTCGACGGGCGTACCGGACGAACGGTCAGCGCCGACGCGGGGATTGTCCCCGATCTGGTCAACGCCTACGCCGCGCTGGTCTACACCGACACCGGCGCAGAGGTCCACCACGCGAAGCGCTGACGCGGAGGGTCTCCTTCGTCCTGGGCCGACTGCCCTCGAACAGGCCCGTTCAGCGGGCAAGTTCACGCCTGTCCACGTTCGCGGCAGACCCGGACGTACTCGGCGCGGAGCGGCTCCGCCGTACGCACCGGGACGGCAGCCCCGGACGGCCGCACCCCGCCGATGACGACCCGGTCCTCGTGGCTGTGGACACAGCGGACCTTGTCGGTGGCGAACAGGTCCGTAACGAGGGAGCGCGAGCGCAGCGCCTCGGTGCCGAAGCCGGGATCCGGTCGGGGCCGGTCGCGTGCCTGACCGCCATGGGCGACCTCCGTGATGCGGATTACGCGGATTGCCCGGGCCGCGCCCGGTCGTTGAGCGCGGCTGCGTACGCGTGCAGAGCCAGGCCCTGTCCCCAGGGCTGGATCATGTCGGTGCGGATCACCGAATAGCCGAAGGGAATGAGCTGAAGGATGGTGCCGGCACTGGTGCGGGTGAGGGTGCCGTCGGGCGTCACGTACGCGTGCAGGCCGGCGAGGGCGCGCCAGGCTGCGGCCCGCAGCCGGTCGGGCTCGATCCCGAGTGCGGCGGCGCGGAACATGGCGGCGGCGATGCCTGCCGCGGCCGAGGTCTCGAGGATGCCCCTGTTCTCCGGCTGGCCGTCGACCAGGACGTCCCAGACGCCGTGCGCGGGCTGGTGGTCCGCGAGCGCGAGGAGCTGGCGGCACAGGATGCCGCGGACCCGCTCGCTCGTCTCGCCGTGACACCGGTCGGCCTCGAGGTACTCCACGGAGGCCAGGGCCGCCCAGGCGTTGGCCCGGCCCCAGTGGCACCAGATGGTGCTGCCCTGGTGCGAGCCGTGTGCGTACAGCCCGGTCTCCGGGTGCTGCAGGATCCGGGCGTGGGCGAGGATCTGCTCGCCCGCCTCGGCGATCAGCTCGGAGCGGCTGGTGTGCACGCCGCAGTGGATCAGGAACGCGCCGGCCATGAAGACCGTGTCCGCCCAGACCCCGCCGGGCCAGTGCTCGATGGCGCCGCCCGGGTCGCGGGTGAGGACGCCGTCACGGCGCAGCCACCGCAGCAGCCGCTCGCAGCCGTCCTTGTAACGCCGCTCGCCCGTCAGCCCGTACAGATCGGCGCATGCCGTGCCCGGCGCCAGATCGTTGACGTGTCCGAGCTCGATGCCGCTTAACAGATGGCCGTCGATGAACTCGGCCGCGAAGGGATGCGGCGGCCGGCCGGTGGCCTCGGCGAGGCGCAGCATGCCCTGGAGCACCACGCCCTCGCCCCAGAACCACTGGCGCAGCCCCATTCCCGCCGCCCGCGCGGCGATCCGCTCAGCGGTCGCCGCGAGCAGTCCGGGCGTCAGGTCCCGCTGGTCGGCAGGCATCAACGGCGGCCCGGCCAGGGCCGCCTGGCTCACGTCGAGACCGTGCCCGCCGTTCGTTCCGCCATTCGTTGCGCCGTTTGTTCCGCCGTTTATAGGGGGCGCCCCTTCCGGAGGTCGATGACATGCGGGCCGATCGCCAGCGAGGTCGCTCCGGACTCCAGCTGCGCGTACGGGTTGGCGAGCTGCGGCGGGGTCGCGACGCTGCCGTCGGCGGCGAGATCGGCGGGCCGCCCGTCGACGGTGAACGGCCCGGCCCAGTCCAGGGACAGCTCGGTGCCCTCGGCCGTACGGAACGCGACGCGGTCCGGCCCGAAGTCGGGGGCGGCGAGCGTACGGACGAAATCGCCGAGCTCCCTGTGCACGGCGCGCCGTCCCACTGTGCACACCCAGGCGGTACCGGGCCCGGCCGGTCGCAGCTCCTGCCACGCGTCCGGACCTGCGGTCACCGGCTCGGCACCGCCTTCGGTTGCCAGGGCCACAAAGCCGTCCCCCTTGCGCCCGGCGATCCACACGCCGTGCTGGAGCCACTCGTCGAACTCGGCCAGCGGGAACCAGGCATGCGTGTACGCCATGACGTCGTCGGCGGGTATCCGGTACAGCGCCAGGACCGTGCCCTCGTGCTGCCGGGCGCGGGGCAGGATCCGGTTGCCCGCCCAGGAGTTGGGCCGCGCCGACGGGGAGACGGAGGCGTTGGGCGCGTGGGTGACGAAGACCTGCGTCTCGGGGCCCAGGGTGGCGCCCCAGATGTGCTCCTGAAGGCCCGGCAGGCCCGGGCGGTAGTCGTTCACACAGGAGAGCATCGCGTCAGGGGTCTTGTAGACGGTGAGGTCGGATCCGTACGGACGGGAGAGGAGGTCATGGGCGAGGCGGTAGTCGCCGCGGTAGTTCTGCCGGCCCCACCAGCGCTCCGGCAGGTCGTGCGCGGCCTCATGGATGACGTCCGGCATCCGGTAGCGGTCCGCCGTGGCGACCACCGCGGCCGGCAGCACCGCGTCGTTGAGGGCGCCGGTGCCGAAGCACACCCACATGATCGGGGCGGTCTCCTCCAGCCGGGACGAGCGGAGCGTCGACACGTAACTGCGGCCGTGGGCGCAGCCGTGGATGCCGCGCCAGGAGTTGGCCGCCAGGCTGAACAGCACCCGGTCGGCGACACCGGCCGCCAGCTCTGCCAGCTCAGCCATCTCACAGTCGTCGGCGTCCCCGGCGAACTCCACCAGCGACACGAGCGCGAGCAGGTCGATGGCGAGGTAGGCGTTGGAGTCGAACTCGCTGAACCCGCCGGCCAGTTTGCGGCGCATCCACTCGATCGCCAGGCCGCGCGCGTGCGCGGCGTGCGCGGCGCCGGTCCATCCGGTGTTGCCGAAGGTGTCGCCGGCCAGCTCGGTGCCCCACAACAGCTCGGCGGTGTGCCAGACGAACTGGTGGTTCTCGGTGAAGTAGCACATGGCGTCGAGGCCGGGCTGGTCGATCCAGTACTTGAAGCCGAGGAGCGCGGTGCGCACCCGGTCGCGCAGGCCGGGTGCCCAGCGGTCGGCGGGTATCCGCCGCCACAGATGGAACAGGCCGACGGCTTCGAAGTCGGCGCAGTCGGCGCGGTTGTCGATCATCCACAGGGCGCGGGTCAGACCGGACTCGCCGACCGTGTGGTGCGGGTCGGTGAGGGCGCGTACGAGCTCGCCCCCGGTGCCGTCGGCCCTCGCGGCGTGCCGCAGGAACTCGGCGCGCCGGTCGGACAGCTCGCCTTCAGGGGCCGCCCGGTACGCGCCGGGCAGTACGGCGACCGGGAACTCCCGGAACACCGGGGCCCGGTCGTCGTCCACCGAGACCCGCAGTACGGAAGCGCCGGTGGACAGCATCGAGGCGCTGCCCACGTCGTCCCCGGCCCTGGCCTCCTCCGTCTCGTCCGCCTTGTCTGTCTCGTCCCCCTCCTCCGCCTCGTCCAGCCGTACCGCCGCCCGGCCGCCGTCGAGTCGGATCCGCCGGGTCCGGCCCGCCCACTGAAGCCGCAGCGCGGCGCCGTCAGGTCCGGTGAGCGGGATCTCGCCGTCGGTCGTGCCCCAGCGGGTGGTGCCCACCGCGTCGAGTACGCGCTCGGCGACGGCGGAGGTGTACTCGCAGGCGCCCTCGCTGGGCACCACCACCCGGACCGGCAGTCCGTCGACGCGCAGCCGTACGATCTGCCGGACCTCGCGGAACGCCACCTGCCAGGAGGCGACCACGACGGTCGTGGTGCCCGACGGCAGCCAGACCCGGATGTCGTGCTCGACGGGTTCCATGTAGCTGACCGTGCCGGACTCGCCGCGCGGTTCACCGTCCACGAACAGCCGGAACGGACCGGTCGTGGCCAGCCGCAGGGTTCGCCACTCCGCCTGGTCGACCTCCAGCACGCAGGCCGCTAGGGCGACCCGGTACTCCGGGGTGAAGCAGAACTCGCTCCAGTCGACAAGACCGTCGGCCGCGGTGTGCGCCCGCTGCCACCGCCCGGAGTGCCGGGTGCCGCCGGGGCCGGTGTACCGGATCTCGCCGCCCTCGACCACAGGAGCAAGGACCGGATCGCGGCGCAGTGGCCGGTGCCGGTAGAGCTCCTCCTTGAGCGGGGTGACATCGGGCCCGTTGGTCAGCCGCCACCGGCCTCGCTCGCCCCAGGGATCCCCGTCCGCGGCGAGATGCTTGCCCAGATCGTCGGCGGGCTCGCTCCAGGCCGGGCTGATCAGCCAGTCCCGTACGGTCCCACGCTCGTCCAGGGCATGCACAGTGCGGCCCTTGCCGCTCTCCACACCGTTCTCCATACCGCTCTGCACTGTGCTCCTCACTTCAGTCCGGTGTTGGCGACGCCGCGGACGATATGGCGCTGAAGTACCAGGAAGATCACCACGACCGGGATCATGCTGACCACGGACATGGCCAGGATGTAGTTGAACGGGGCCACCAGCTGGCTGTTGAACTGTGCCAGAGCCACCGGCAGCGTGTACTTCGACTGGTCCTGGCTGATGATCAGCGGCCACAGGAAGTCGTTCCACCGCCACATCACCGAGAAGATCGTCACCACGGCGATGGCGGCGCCGCACAGCGGCACCACGATCCGGGCGAAGATCCGGAACTCGCCCGCCCCGTCGATCCGGGCCGCGTCGATCAGATCGTCCGGGATGGTCAGCATGTACTGCCGCAGCAGGAACACCCCGGTCGGCGTCGCGGCGGGCGGGATGATCAGCCCCCACAGGGAGTTCACCAGGCCGAGCTGGGCCGCCATCTGGTAGACCGGAATGAAGATCAGCTGGAGCGGGATCATGATGGTTCCGAGCACGACGAGGAACAGCGCGTTGCGGCCGCGGAAGTTGTATTTGGCCAGGCCGTAGGCGCACATCGTGTTGATGACCACGGTGAGGAGCGTCGCCCCGACCGTCACGATGGCGCTGTTCTTCAGATAGGTGCCGAAGTCGAACGAACTCAGCGCCTCGCTGTAGTTCTCCGTGCGCAGCGCGCCGGGCAGAGGGGAGGGCGGGATCTGCGCCAGCTCGGTCTGTGACTTGAACGAGCTGAGCACGGCCCACACCACGGGCGCGAGGACCACGATGGACAGGCCGATCAGCACCGCGTAGGTGAGGATCCGACCCACGGTCGGAGTGGCGCCCCCGCTGATCGAGGTCCACTGCCGCGCTCCCTTGGAGTCGCGTACGGCCGTCAGGCTCATGCCGACTCCTTCCGCTGGTTGTACAGGTAGTTGAGCAGGGTCAGCGCGAAGACCGAGCAGAAGAGCACCACGGCGGCCGCCGAGGCCAGGCCGTACTGGATCGGGGACTGGAAGGCGTTCTCGTAGATGTACTGGATCATCAGGGTGGTGCCGCCGACGGGACCGCCGCCGGTGAGCGTCCAGATGTAGTCGAAGGCCTGGAACCCGGCGATCATGCTGAGGATGACCACGACCATGGTGGTCGGCCGCAGCAGCGGCAGGGTGATGTGCCGCAGCTGCTGCCAGGCCGAGGCGCCGTCCATCCGCGCGGCCTCGTAGTAGTTGGGATCGATGCCCTGAAGCCCGGCAAGGATGATCAGGATGTAGAAGCCGACGTGCATCCACAGCCCGACGAAGATCACGACACCCATGGCCAGGGTGTCGTCCACCAGCCAGCCCGGTTTGCCCAGTCCGGCCCCGCCGAGCAGCGTGTTGAGCAGCCCGTTGTTCCGCTCGAAGATCCAGCCCCAGATCAGCCCGACCACCACGGGGGAGAGCACCACGGGCAGGAAGAACACCGTGCGGAAGAACGCCCGGCCCTTGATCCTCTGGTTGAGCAGCAGCGCCAGACCGATCGAGACCACCGTGGTGAGCAGCACGAAGCAGACGGCGAACACCACGGTGTGCCGCGCCGCCGCCCAGAACTCGTCCGAGCCGAACAGCTCCTGGTAGTTCTCGCCGCCCGCATAGGTGAAGTCGCGGCCGTTGCGGCTGTCGTACAGGCTGATGTTGAAGTTGTTGATCGCCGGATAGATGACGAACACACCGAAGATCAGCATGTTGGGCAGGATGAACAGATACGGTGCGATCCGCTGGTTCCACGGCTTGACCGAGCGGCGGCGACCGGGCGGGTGGGGGGCCCGGTCGGCCGTCCGCGGGGTCTGCGCGCCGGCCACAGCGGTCACGCGACGTCTCCGAGCGCCTTCTGTGCCGCCGCCTTGATGGCCGCGACGGCCTGCTCCGGCGTGGCCTTGCCCGCCAGCACCTTGGCGAGCTCCTTGACGGTCGCGTCGGCGGTGGCCGAGAACGCGGGGCTGTATGCGGTGCCGTAGGCCGTCGCCGGCGTGCGCTTCACATCGGCGAGAAACACCTGCATGTCGGCGTTGCGCTGCGGATACGTGAGTCCGGAGGAGATCAGGTCCTGCCGGGTGGGCAGGAAGTTGGCCTCCTCGGCCATCTTCTCCTGGGACTCCTTGGAGTTCATGAAGGCGATGAAGTCGGCGGCCTGCTTCTGCCGCTTGCTCTCCTTGAACGACACCATGAACTTGCCGCCCGGGAACCCGCCGCACTCCTCCTGGCACGGGTCGGGCGCCGCGGCCCAGTTGAACTTCGCCTCCTTGGCGAATGCGCTGACCTGCCAGTTTCCGCTGATGTAGACCGGTGTCTGCTGGGCGAGGAAGATCTCGTTGGCCCCCTTGTACTTGGTGCCCGCCTGTAGCCACAGGTCCTTCGGCATGACGCCGGAGTCGTTCAGCTCGGCGAACCGCTTCACGGCGGCGGTGGCCTTCGCCTCGTCGAATGCCGGCTTCTTGCCGCTCGCGTCGAAGAAGCTGGTCCCGTACTGGCTGAGCATGGTGGAGAACCGGTGCCCCGACACGTCCATGGCGATCGCGTTCTGGGTCTTGTTGGCGGCCTGCACCTTCTTGGCGGCCGTGACCATCTCGTCCCAGGTCCAGGGGTGCTTCGGATCGGGCAGCGGCACCTTGGCCTTCTTGAACTGGTCCACGTTGATCAGCGGTCCGTTCATGGTCAGATCGCTGGGCACGGCGAGCAGTTCGCCGCCCTCGCCCGAGACGTAGGCATCGGTGCCTTTGAGGAACTTCCCGTCCAGGGCGGCCTTCTGGAACTTGTTGAGATCCAGCAGATCGCTGCGGAAGGGCTCGATGTCGGTCAGCCGGGCCACGTCCGGCGCGTTGTTGCCGGAGAGCCGGGCCTGCAAGCGCTGTTCGAGATTGTCGAAGGGAACGATCTGAAGGTCGACCGTGACACCGGTTTTCTTCTTGTACTCGGCCAGCAGGTTGCGGGTCGCCTGCTCGTCGGGGCCGTCGGTGAAGTACAGATACGTCAGCTTCTTGTCCTCGGTCTGCTTGCTCGCTTCGTCGCCCGAACCACTGCCGGGTGCGCAGGACGCGACCAGCGATATCGCCGCGGCGGCCACAAGGAACTCACGGACGTGTTTCATCAGGAACTACCTTTCGAATTTCACAGCATTGGCGGGCCCCGTGAAGCCGAGCCTGCGGGAGATCGCAAGCGCCACCTCGGATACGCGCTTGGCTGCCGCATCCTGCTTGCTGAGCATCCGCTCGCGCGGGCCTGCGAGGCTGATGGCGCAGAGCGGCATCCCGCGCTCGTCTCGGATCGGCGCGCCGAAGCACAGCACGTCGGGCTCGTTCTCGCTGTCGTCGATCGAGTAGCCGCGGGCGCGGGTCTCGTCCAGTTCCGCGCGCAGCCGGGCCGGGTCGGTGATGGTGGTGGGGGTGAACGTCCGCAGCTCAAGACGGTCGACGAGGGCGTCCGCCTCGGCGATCGGCAGGGCCGCCAGATATGCCTTGCCCAGGGAGGTGCTGTGGAGCGAGCGGCGTAAGCCGAGCAGTCGGCGGACCGCGATGGAGTGCTCCGTGACGTCCTCGTGTGCGATGTACACCATCTGGTCGCCGTCGCGCACCGCCATCAGCGCGGCCTCGGACAGTTCCCGGGACAGATCCCGCAGATGCGCCTGCGCCGCGAGGAACGGGTCGTAGCCGCTCAGCGCGGCCATCCCGAGCGTGACCGTGCGCTGCCCCAGTACGAGGTCGTCCGCATTGCCGTTCCAGTCCACGTAGCCTCGCTGCCGGAGTGTGCCGAGGATGCGGTACGTGGCGCTGCGCGAGAGGTCCAGCCGGTCGGAGACCTGGGCGGCACTCAACTGCCGCTCGCTGGCGAGCAGTTCGAGGATCGCGAGCCCGCGTTCAAGTGTCCCGGCGCGGCGATCGAGCGCGTCGCTCCCCAACTGGTGGTACTTCTCACTCATTTCCATCCCCTGCCATACCGATGAACGGGACATGTGACCGGTGAGCGGTGACGGAAGCTAATAGTGTCGTTTGGTGAGAGTCAATGATTTGGGCAGAATCAGATCCCGGTCCCTGCGGGTTCCATAAGGCCCCGGTCGGTGCCGACCAGGTCTGATGGTGTTGACCGCGCGGCCCCGGGCCTGGCAGGTTGCCCGGACGGAGCCGAGGCGTCGGGAAGGTGCGGATCGGTGTGCGGCGGCCGAGGGGCCGTGAACCTCAAGCAGTCAGTGCACCAGGGCTCGGTGGCGAGCGGCCGAGGGGTCGAACCACCAGCCGGTGTCGGATCAGCGGCGTAAAGCCGGCGTCGGTGAAATGGGTCGCGCTGCTTCGTCGGCGGGCTCGCCCAGGGTCAGACGAAACCGTTGACGATCATCCTGTTGAGCTCATCGCCGTCGAGCCGAGCGGAACGTGGCAGCCGTTCGACGCCTCGGCAGTGATCACGCCCGCGATGACGTCAGCGGGCCAGTCGGTCGGCAATCGTATTCCAGCGCGTCGCCGCCCTGGCCTGTTCGTAGTCGGTCTGGACGGAGCGATGATCGGCACGGTCACGCTCGACCGGCGCGTGCGCCCGGCTGGGGAATGCGGACTCCGGACCTTTGCCGTGCCATGAGGCATTCATGACCGGATGCCCAGAGAGTCGAGGTCATGATGGTCGGCGTCGGTAAGGCATGCCTTGGCTAACCCGCTTGCGTGGTGGGCCGGGTCGGAGGGCCGGGAGGGCCGCAGCACATGTGGGACGACGCGTTTCCGAGCTTCCTGATCGGACTGAGGGAAGGACTGGAAGCCGGCCTCATCGTCTCCGTGCTGGTCGCCACCCTTGTGCGATCGGGCGCCAAGTCCCGTCTGCCGCAGGTGTGGACCGGCGTACTGGCCGCGATCGCGGTCTCCATGAGCTTCGGCGCGGTGCTCACCTTCACCGCCGCGTCCCTGACCACCGCCGCCCAGGAAGCCTTCGGCGGCACGCTGAGCATCGTGGCCGTCGCCTTCGTGACCGCGATGGTGTTCTGGATGCGCCGCTCGGCCCGCAGCCTGGCGGGAGAGATCAAGGAGAAGGTCACCGAGGCCCTGACCATGGGCGCCGGTGTGCTGGTCCTCACCTCCTTCCTGGCGGTGGGGCGCGAGGGCCTGGAAACCGCCCTGTTCCTGTGGACCACGGCCCGCGCGGCACACGAGTCGGCCGGGCCGCTGACCGGCGCGGGCATCGGGCTCGTTCTCGCGGCGGTGCTGTGCTGGGGCCTCTACCGCCGGGTGCTCTCCATCAACCTCACCCGCTTCTTCACCGCCACCGGCACTGTCCTCATCGTGATCGCCGCGGGCGTGCTCGGCTACGGGCTGCGCGACCTCCAGGAGGGCGGGGTCCTGCCGGGCGGGACGGCCTACGCCGTCGACCTGAGCGGGAGCGTCGACTCCGGGTCCTGGTACAGCACCTTGCTCCAGGGTGTTCTCAATCTGACTCCGACGATGACGTGGCTTCAGGTGGCCGGGTACGTCGGGTACCTCGGCGTGGTGATGACGCTGTTCGTGAGGGGCGTCCGGGGAGTTGGCCCGGCCCCGGCACGGACCACGCCCCCGGCACGGACCACGCCCCCGACACCGGCCCCGCCCGCAGCGCCGTCCCGGCCCGCGAAGGCCACGCCGCCCCTGCCCGCCCCCGCACCCACCCGCCGCCGCCCCGCCTGGCTCATCCCCGTCGCCGTGGTCGCCGTGCCTGCCATCCTGGCCGGGTTCGTCGTCGCCCTGGCGAGCCCCGAGCCCGCCGGGAGCGAGACGGTCGCCGTCTCCGAAAAGGACTGCGGTCAGGGCTTCACCGCGCCCAAGCCGGGGCGGCAGACCTTCCAGATGCGCAACACCGGCGACCAGACGTCCGAGGTGTACCTCATCGACCCGGCCACCAACGCGGTCTACGGCGAGATCGAGGGCCTGGCCCCCGGTACCACCCGGGACCTCGTCGCCACCGTGGCGGGCGGTACGTACGCCTGGCGCTGTGTGCCCGCCGACGGCAAGGCCGTCACCTCCAAGGCGGTCCGGGTCGGCGGTGCCGCCGGTGCCGGGGCCGTCGTGCCCGTCTCCGAGCAGGATCTCGCTGGGCCGCTGCGGGCGTACAAGGCGTACGTGAACCGGGGCCTGGCCCCGCTCGTCACCGAGACCCGGAAGCTCAGTGACGACATCCGCGCCGGGCACCTGGACACGGCACGCGCCGACTGGCTGACCGCACACCGCACCTACGCCTCCCTCGGCGCCGCCTACGGCACCTTCGAGGACTTCGACCAGAAGATCAACGGCCGGCCCGACGGCCTGCCGGGCGGGGTCCACGACAAGGACTTCACCGGCTTCCAGCGGATCGAGTACGGGCTGTGGCACGGCCAGTCGGCGGACGAGCTCAAAGGACCGGTGCGCCGACTCGCCGACGACACCGCCGGGTTGCGCAGGGCCTTCCCGCATCAGGACTTCGACGCCTCCGACCTGCCCCTGCGCGCCCACGAGATCCTGGAGAACACCCTCCAGTTCGAGCTGACCGGCGACACCGACCAGGGCAGCGGCACCGGACTGGCCACGGCCGACGCCAACCTCGCCGGTACACGAGAACTGCTTGCCGTACTCCGGCCGTTGCTCAAGACGCGGGCTCCGCATCTGCTCCCCACCGTCGACGCTGACATCGCGCGACTCCAGGCGCTGTTCGACGCCTGGTACCGCGACGGCCGCTGGACCCCCGTCGACCGGCTCGACCGGACCGCGAAGGCCCGGATCGACGGGGCCATGGGGCAGCTCCTGGAAGACCTGTCGCCGGTGCCGGACCTGCTCGAGATCAGGAAGTCCGCGTGAGCACCGGCCGCCACCAGCACACCGAACACCCCGAAGGGAACGTCCCCATGCCGTCCGCTGACACGCCTCCGCCGGGCTGCCCCGCCCACGCCGGCCGCCGTTCCTTCGTCAGGACGGCCCTGGGTGCCGGAGCCGCCGGAGCCGTACTGGCCGGGGGCGGGTTCGCGCTCGCCGAGAGCGGTGGCGGTACGGCCCGGGCCGCCGAAGGGACGGACGGCGCCGCCGTGCCCTTCCACGGCACCCACCAGGCCGGGATCCTCACCCCCCAGCAGAAGGCCGCCGCCTTCGTCTCCTTCGACGTCATCGCCGGCGACCGCGCGGAACTGGCCGACCTGCTGCGGACCCTGACCCAGCGGGCCCGTTTCCTCACCGCCGGCGGCACCCCCACCGGCCTGGGGATCGGCGCCCCGCCCTCGGACAACGGCATCCTCGGCCTGGTCGTCCCGGCCGACGCGCTCACCGTGACCGTCGGCGTCGGTGCCTCCCTCTTCGACGACCGCTACGGACTCGCCGAGGCCAAGCCGCGCCGGCTCACGCCCATGCGGACCTTCCCCAACGACAACCTGAACCCCGCCGAGTGCCACGGCGACCTGTCCCTCCAGATCTGCGCGGCCCGGCAGGACACCGTGCTGCACGCGCTGCGCGACATCGCCAAGCACACCCGCGGCGCGATGCAGATCCGGTGGCGTGTCGACGGCTTCCAGAACGTGCCGCGGCCCAGCGGCACCCAGCGCAACCTGCTGGGCTTCAAGGACGGCATAGTCAACCCGGACGTCGCGTCGGCCCGGGAGATGGACCACCTCGTGTGGGTCGGCGACGGGCAGGGCGAACCCGGCTGGGCGACCGGGGGCAGCTACCAGGTCGTCCGGATCATCCGGATGCTGGTGGAGTTCTGGGACCGGGTGTCACTGACCGAGCAGGAGCAGATGTTCGGCCGGCGCAAGGACACCGGTGCGCCGCTGGACGGCGCCAAGGAGACCGACAGCCCGAACTACGCCAAGGACCCGCACGGCACGGCCATCCCGCTCGACGCCCACATCCGCCTCGCGAACCCGCGCACCACGGCGACCGGCAACTCCCGCATCCTGCGCCGGGGTTACAACTACGACCGGGGCGTCGACAGCGTCGGCAACCTCGACATGGGTCTGGTCTTCTGCTGCTACCAGCAGGACGTGCGGCGCCAGTTCGAGGCCACGCAGACCCGGCTGATCGACGAACCCCTCGTGGACTACATCTCGCCGACCGGCGGCGGCTACTTCTTCGCCCTGCCCGGCGTGCGCTCGTCCTCGGACTGGTTCGGCCGGGGACTGCTCTCGGCGTGAAGTCCTGTGTGCGTCAGAAGTGTTGACCGCGCCGTGCAAACGTTTTAACTTCCCTTCACCGGACAGGCCGAGGTGAGGGGGAGCCGTGGCAACTGCCTTACGGGAACGAGCAGGTACGAAGGGAGTGAGTCCGGGCGGACGCGATCCCGATGGGATGAAGCGTCAGCGTAAAGGTTTTCAGAGCTGGACGTTGTTCCTGCTCATGCTCCCCGGTGTCGCCTACTTCCTGCTGTTCCACTACGGCGCACTCGTCGGCAACGTCATCGCGTTCAAGGAGTACGTGCCGTTCGACGGCCTGTGGGGCAGCCCCTGGGTGGGCCTCGGCAACTTCCAGCGCATGTTCGACGACGCGGCGTTCTGGGACTCGGTCCTCAACACCCTCTGGATCTCGGTCCTCCAGCTGGTGTTCTACTTCCCGGTGCCGCTCGGCCTCGCCCTGCTGCTGCACACCCTCACCTGGAGCTCGGTGCGCCGGTTCGTGCAGTCGGTGGCGTATCTGCCGCACTTCATCTCGTGGGTGATCGTCGTCGCGCTCTTCCAGCAGGTGCTGGGGGACACCGGCCTGCTCAACAGCGGTCTGAGCGGGGCCGGTCTGCACACCGTCGACATCATCGGCAACCCGGAGGCGTTCAAGCCGCTCGTCGTCGCCCAGGTCATCTGGAAGGACGCCGGCTGGGGCACGATCATCTTCCTCGCCGCGCTCGCCCAGGTCGACGAGCAGCAGTACGAGGCGGCCGCCATCGACGGCGCCGGACCCTGGCGGCGCTTCTGGCACGTCACCCTGCCCGCCATCCGCCCGGTGATCGTCCTGCTGCTCATCATGCGGCTCGGCGACATCCTCTCCGTCGGCTTCGAGCAGATGCTGCTGCAACGCGACGCGGTCGGGCCTGAGACCGCCGAGGTCATCGACACCTTCGTCTACTACCAGGGCATCGTCGGCGGCGACTACGGATTCGCGGCCGCCGCGGGCCTGTTCAAGGGTGTCATCGGCGCCCTCCTCGTCTACGCCGCCAACAAGGTGGCCCACCGCCTCGGCGAACAGGGGGTCTACAAGTGAGCGCGTCCGCCCGGCCCGGCTGGATGGAGAAGCCCCGGCCGCTCACCCAGGCCGCGAAGGCCCTCGCCCTCGCCGCGGTCGTGCTGCTGGTGTGCGTGCCGTTCCTGGTGATCGTGTCGACCTCGCTGGCGTCCACCCAGGAGGTCGTCGACAACGGCGGCTGGGTGCTGTGGCCCAGCGAGCCCACGCTCGACGCCTACCGCGACATCTTCGACGGCGGCATCGTCACCCACGCCCTCGGCGTCAGCGCGGGAGTGACGATCGTCGGCACCCTGCTCAGCCTCGCCTGCACGGTGACCCTGGCCTACGCGCTGTCCCGCCCGGGCGTCTTCGGTGGCAAGCCCGTGCTGCTGCTGGTGCTGTTCACGTTCCTCTTCCCGCCCGGCATGATCCCGAGCTTCCTGCTCGTCAAGGAACTCGGCCTGCTCGACTCGTACGCCTCGCTCGTCCTGCCCGTCCTGGTCAACGTGTTCAACCTGGTCGTCCTGCGCGGCTTCTTCCAGTCGGTCCCCGAGGAGCTGTACGAGGCGGCCCGGCTGGACGGGGCGGGGGACTGGCGGGTGCTGTGGTCGGTGGTGCTGCCGCTGTCCAAGGCCGCGCTCGCCGTCGTCGGCCTGTTCTACGCCGTCGCCTACTGGAACTCCTGGTTCTACGCCTCGCTGTACCTGGAGAGCGACCACTGGCCGCTCCAGCAGGTGCTGCGCACCTATGTGGTGGCCGGTGCCGGCCTCACCGACGCGACCACCGGCGAGGCCACCGTCACCGCTCCGCAGACCGTGCAGATGGCGGTGCTCGTGATAGCCACCGTGCCGATCCTGCTCGTCTACCCGTTCCTGCAGAAGTACTTCACCAAGGGCGTGCTCACCGGCGCCATCAAAAGCTGACACGAGGTGGTTCACCCATGCCCCGCATGTCCCGACGCACCCTCCTGCGCTCCATGGCGGTGGGCGGCGCCGCCGTCTCCGTCCCCGGTCTGCTGACCGCGTGCTCCTCGGACTCCGGCGACAGCGACGTTTCCAACGCCGGCAAGAAGCTCGCCCCCTGGCCGGCTTACCGTCCCGCCGCCGGGCCCGAGCCCGACCTGGCCCCCACCGACGCCGGTGTCCAGGCCGGCTACACCACCTACCCGTCCGACCTGGTCAAGTCCGTCTCCCGCACGCCCGGAGACGGCTCCACCGTCCGCGTCATGACCGTCTCCTTCGGCACGCCGCCCAAGCCCGCCTCGCAGAACCGCTTCTGGGCGGCCGTCGAGAAGGCCCTCGGCGTGAAGATCGAGTACACGATCATCTCCCAGGCCGACTACCAGAAGAAGATGGCGACGGTCATGGCCGGCGACGTCGACGCCCTGCCCGACATCATCAACATGTTCGCCGGCTTCACCCTGCCGCGTGAGGCGCAGTTCGTGCAGCGCCGCGCCCAGGACCTCACGCCGTACCTGTCGGGCGACGCGATCGCCGACTATCCCAACCTCGCCAACGTCCCCACCCACGCCTGGCGCGACATGGGCCGCATCGGCGGCCGCATCTACGGCATCCCGCTGGAACGCCCGCTGCCCGGCTCGACCCTCTGGATCAACCAGGACATGTTCGCCGACGCGGGCATGAAGGAGGGCTGGACCGCCGAGGACTTCACCGCCGTGGCCCGGCAGGGCACCCGCGGCAGGACGTACATGCTCGGCGCCGCCAACGGCTCCCTGTTCGGCAACGCCTACCACTCCGCCGCCCACAACGCGCCCCAGCGCTGGGCCGTCACCAAGGACGGCACCTTCCTGCCGGCCTGGGCCGACGAACGCTGCAAGGCGTCGATCGCCTTCCAGACCCAGCTGCGCAAGAACGGCTCCTACCACCCCGACGCCACGTCCATCTCGCAGATCGACCTGACGACCCTCTACTACAACGGCACCGTCGGCTCCATGCAGGACGGGTTCGGCGCCTACCTGCCCAAGTACCGGGAGTCCCAGGGCAAGATGAGCCCCGCCGCGGCCCTGCCGTACAGCGTCGGCGGCGAGCCCGGCGGCATCGTCGCCGCCCGCCGCTCCTTCGGCTACACCGTCCTGAAGAAGGCCAAGAAGGAGCGCATCGAACTGCTGCTGCGCATCCTCGACTACCTCGCCGCACCCTTCGGCAGCGAGGAGTGGGAACTCGTCCACTACGGCGTCGAGGGCGTGCACTTCACCCGCGGCAAGGACGGCTCGCCCGAGTTCACCAAGCTCGGCGAGGTGGAGAACAACACCAACCTGCCGCTGAAGTACCTCGCCGAAGGCCCCCAGGTGCTGTTCGTGCCCGGCATGCCCGACGCCGTGCGGGCCCTGCACGCCTGGCAGCGCAAGGTCGTGCCGCACGCCATCCGCGACGCCTCCTTCGGGCTCCAGTCCGCGACGAACAACGCCCAGGGCGCCACCCTCAAGACGTTCCTGGACGACACCATCACCGGCATCATCGCCGGACGGCTGCCGCTGACCGAATGGGACGCGGCGGTGAAGAAGTGGCGGAGCCGGGGCGGCGACAGAATGGCCGAGGAGTACGCGAAGGACTACGCGGCCAACACCTGAACAGCGGTGGGCGGAAGAGGGGATGCGGGGGATGGGGAACGACATGGTGTCCAAGGGACGGGTCACGATCCGCGAGGTCGCCGAGCGGGCGGGCGTGTCGACGGCCACCGCCTCCCGCGCGCTCAGCGGCAACCACCCGGTGCCCCCGGCGACCCGGGCCCGGGTGCTGCGCGCGGCCCGCGACCTCGACTACGTGGCCAACGCGCACGCCCGCGCCCTGGTCGGCGGCGGCCGCAAGATGGCCGCCGTCGTGGTCCGCCAGGTCACCAGCCCCTTCTACGCCCAGGTCGCCGAGGGCGTGGAGGCGGAGGCCGCCGACCGCGGCTGGCTCTGCGTGGTCGGCGCCACCGGCGGCGACGCGCAGCGCGAGATGGAGTTCGTGCAGCTCATGCGGGAGGAGGGCGCCCGGCTGGTGATCCTGGTCGGCGGAGTCGTCGAGGACGACGCCTACCGGGAGCGCGTCGCCCACTACGCCCACGCCCTCGACTCCTCCGGAGCCCGGCTCGTGCTCTGCGGCCGGCCCGCGCCCGACCCGGAGATCCCCGCGCTCGTCGTCGAGTTCGACAACGAGGCCGGGGCCCGCGCCATCACCGCCCATCTGCTGTCGGCAGGCCACCGCAGGATCGTCTTCCTCGGCGGACTGCCCGGCAACACCGCCCTCGACGCCCGCGTCGCCGGCTACCGGGCCGCCCTCGCCGAGCACGGGCTGCCGCCCGAGGCCGCACACGTCGTCGACTGCGGCCTGGGCCGGGCCGCCGGCCATCGCGCGATGACCGAACTCCTCAAGTCGACGCGGGAGTTCACCGCGGTCTTCGCCGGGGACGACATGGTCGCCGCCGGCGCCCTGCGCGCCATCGCCGACACCGGACTGAGCGTGCCCGGCGACATCTCCGTCGTCGGCTACAACGACATCCCGCTCGCCGAGGACTTCAACCCGCCCCTCACCACCGTCCGCACGCCCGCGGAGGAACTCGGCCGTGCCGCCGTGCGCATCGCGCTGCGCGACCCCGAGCACGCCGCCGGGGCCCACCATCTGCTCGGCACCCACATCGTCGTACGCGACAGCGTCGGCGCGCCCCCGCCCGGGCGCGCCCTGTGACCAACGGAGGAACCGCACCCGCATGAGCGCGCCGCACGTGTCGCTCCCCGACCCGACGCACCTGCCCAACCTGCCCCACCTGCCACCCCCCGACCCGCTGACCTCGCCCCTCACCGGCTGGACCCGCGCCCACTGGGAGGCCATCGCCGACCGCCTCCTCGACGCCCTGACGCCCTACGCCTCCCCGGGCCTGGCCCAGTACCGGCTGCCCGGCCCGCCCAGCCACTCCGGGCCCTGGTCGGACGGACTGGAGGGCTTCGCCCGCTCCTTCCTGCTGGCCGCGTTCCGCATCGCCGGTTCGGGCGGGCAGGGCGTGCCCGGCCTGATCGAGCGGTACGCGGCCGGGCTCGCCGCCGGCACCGACCCGCGCGGCCCCGACCGCTGGCCGCCCATCACCGACCGGTCCCAGCCCATGGTGGAGGCCGCGTCCCTCGCGATCGCCCTGCACGAGACGCGGCCCTGGATCTGGGACCGGCTCGACGACCGGGTACGGCAGCGGATCGCCGACTGGCTGGGTGGCTTCGTCGGAGCCGTGGTCAACGACTCCAACTGGCGGCTGTTCCAGGTCATCACCGAGGAGTTCCTCGCCTCCGTCGGCGCCCCGCACAGCCGCAGCGAGATCGACGCGGGCCTGGCACGCCTGGAAGACTGGTACCGGGGCGACGGCTGGTACACCGACGGCGACGGCCGCAAGTTCGACTACTACAACGCCTGGGCGTTGCACCTGTACCCGGTCCTGTGGGCCCGTATCGCGGGGCCGCGCGCCGATCCCCGGCTGGTGGCGGAACACCGCACGCGCCTGCGGTCGTTCCTCCACGACCACCAGCACTTCTTCGGCGCCGACGGCGCGCCGGTCCACCAGGGCCGCTCCCTCACCTACCGGTTCGCGACGGCGGCCCCGCTGTGGGCGGGTGTCCTCGCCGACGCCACCCCGCTGCCGCCCGGGCGCACCCGCCGCCTGGCCTCCGGCGCGCTGAAGCACTTCGCCGAGCGCGGCGTGCCCGACGAGCACGGGCTGCTCACGCTCGGCTGGTACGGGCCCTTCCTCCCCGTCACCCAGCGGTACTCGGGCCCGGCCTCCCCGTACTGGGCGAGCAAGGCCTTCCTCGGCCTGCTCCTGCCAGCCGACCACCCCGTGTGGACGGCGCCCGAGGAACCCGGCCCGGTGGAGACGGCCGACGTGCACCTCGCGTTACCGGCCCCGGGCTGGCTGTTGCACTCCACCGCCGCCGACGGGATCGTCCGGCTCGTCAACCACGGCAGTGACCGACTGCCGCCGCCACCGGCAACGGCCGAGGACAGCCCGCACTACGCCCGCTTCGCCTACTCCAGTGCCACGGCCCCCGAGACACCGGCCGTACCCGACACGGGCCCCGACAACCACATCGCGCTGCTCGCCCCCGACGGCACACCCACCCCCCGCGGGCGCATCCACCCCCTCGGCGTCGAGGGCCCCCGGGCCGTCTCCTGGCACCGGGCCCTGCTCCCGGGCGACAGCGAAGGACACCGCATCGAGACGGTCAGCGTGGTGCACGGCCCCTGGGAGGTCCGGGTGCACCGCGTCGACGCGCCCCCCGGCACGCCCGTACGCGAGGGCGGCTGGGCCGTCGCCGACGACACCGCGTCACCGGCCGCCCGGACCGGCCCCGGCTGGGCACTGGCACGGCGCGCGGACGGCCTGACCAGCACGCTCGTCGGCCTGCACGGGTGGAGCGACGACGAGGGGGCGGTCGTAGCGGCCGTGGGCAGCAACGCGTACGGGCACCACTCGGCGACGCCGTTCCTGACGCTGCCGTCCCACCCCGGTGGTACGCGCCTGATGGTGACGCTGGTCGTGCTCAGTGCCGACCCGGTGGTGCACGCCCTGGTCGACGGGGCCCGGGTGTGGGCCGGAGCCGACGGGAGCGTGGAGATCCGCTTCCCCGACGGCACACGGGAGTCGGTGCCCTGAGAAACGCCGTGGGGGCGTGGCTCGACTGAGCCACGCCCCCACGGCGTCACGCGCGTCAGGCCTCCACGCGCCTGCGCGTCACCGCCTTCCTCAGCAGCGGCCAGGCCAGCAACAGCACGATCACCGCGTACACCGTCACCGCGAACGGCGTGTTGAACAGCCCCGTCACGCTGCCGTCGCTGATCTGGAGCGCGCGACGCAGCTGCTGTTCGGCGTTCGGGCCGAGGATCACGCCGATGACGGCGGGCAGCACCGGCAGCCCGTAGCGGCGCATGCCGAAACCGATCAGACCGATGATCAGCAGGATCACCAGGTCGATCACCTCACCGCCGACCGCGTACGCGCCGACCGCCGCGAAGAACATGATCCCGGCGTACAGGTACGGCCGCGGGATGCGCAGCAGCTTCGCCCACAGCGGTGCCAGCGGCAGGTTGAGCGCGAGCAGCAGCACCATGCCGACGAAGAGCGAGGCGATCAGGCCCCACACCAGGTCGGTTTCGCGCTCGAAGAGCAGCGGGCCGGGCTGGATGCCGTACTGCTGGAAGGCGGCCAGTATGACGGCCGCGACCGCCGTGGTCGGCAGGCCCAGGGTCAGCATCGACACCAGCGTGCCCGCCGCCGAGGCCGACGCCGCCGACTCCGGCCCGGCCACACCCTCGATGGCGCCCTTGCCCCACTCGTCCTTGTGCTTGGACAGGCGCTTCTCCGTCACGTACGACAGGAAGGTCGGGATCTCCGCGCCGCCCGCCGGGATCGTGCCGAACGGGAAACCGATGAACGGGCCGCGCAGCCACGACTTCCAGGTCCGGTTCACATTCCCGCGCCCCAGCCACGGACGCCCCACCGGGATCGGCTCCGCCGGGCTGCGCCGCAGGTGCGCCGCCACCCACAGGGCCTCGCCGATCGCGAACAGACCGACCGCGACGATCACCACGTCGATGCCGTCGGCCAGTTGGAGCGAGCCGAAGGTCAGACGCTGCTGGCCGGTCATCTGGTCCAGGCCCCACCAGGCCCAGCGTGAGGCCGATGAGCAGGGAGGCGAGGCCCCGGATGCGGGACGAGCCCAGCACCGACGTCACCGCGATGAACGCCAGCACCATGATGGCGAAGTAGTCCGGCGCGCCGATGTCGACGGCCAGTTCGGCGACCGTCGGCGCGAGCGCGACCAGCAGGATCGTGCCGATCAGGCCGCCCGCGAAGTGCCCGACGGCGGCCGCCGCCAGGGCCTGCGCGCCGCGCCCGGACTTGGCCATGGGGTTGCCCTCCATGGCCGCCACCACCGCCGCGCTCTCGCCGGGCGTGTTGAGCAGGATGGAGGTGGTCGAGCCGCCGAACATCGCGCCGTAGTAGATACCGGCGAACATGATGAACGCGCCGGTCGGTTCGAGCCCGTACGGCACCGGCAGCAGCAGCGCGACCGCCATCGCCGGGCCGATGCCGGGCAGCACGCCGATCGCCGTGCCGAGCAGCACGCCGATCGCCGTGCCGAGCAGCACGCCGATCACGGCCCACAGCAGGTTGACCGGGGTGAGGGCCGTACCGAAGCCGTCCAGAAGGGAGTTGAAGGCATCCATGTCACAGCACTCCCATCAGCGGACCGCCGGGCAGGGGCACTCCGAGCAGGTTGTTGAAGACGACATAGGTGACGAGGGACAGCCCGGCCGCGATGAGCGGATCGCGGTCGATCCTGCGGCTGCCGAGCGCGAACGCCGCACCCCAGAACAGCAGCGCGCCCGCGACCGGAAAGCCGAGCGGCTCGATCAGCACGGCCGAGCCGAGGAACACCCCGGCGAGCAGCAGCACCGTGCGCCAGTCGGCGGGTTCCGACAGGTCGATGTCCTCGCCGGTCTCGGCCTGGCCCCGGCCGCCGCGCAGCACGTCCACGGCGAGCAGGGCGGCGATCACCAGCAGGCCGGCGCCGACCACGACCGGCACGGTCTTCGGGCCGATCGGGCCGCGCTGGGCGATGTCGACGTCCATGGTGAGCGCGTCGGTCAGGACGAGCACGCCCAGCACCAGCAGCAGCGCGCACACGCCCAGTTCGGAGTGCTCCCGCAGCCACGAGCGCCGCTCGCTGCGCTCCGCGGGGGGAATGTCGGTGGTCTGCGTCGTCACAGTCCCAGCTCCTTCAGCACCGAAACCACGCGCTTGTCCTCGGCGTCGAGGAACGCGCCGAACTCCTCACCGGTCAGGAAGGCGTCGTCCCAGCCGTTCTGCTTCAGGGACTTGCGCCATTCGTCCGAGCCGTGCAGTTCCTCGAGCAGCCGCACGAGCTTGTCGCGCTCGCCGTCGGTCAGGCCGGGCGGGGCGACGATGCCGCGCCAGTTGGTGAAGTTCACGTCGTACCCGGCCTCCTTCAGCGTGGGCGCGTCCAGCCCCTCGACGCGCTCGGGGCCGGTGACCGCGAGGAGGCGCAGCTCGCCCGCCTTGATCTGGTCCAGGTACTCGCCGACGCCGGACACGCCGAAGGCGACCTTGTTGCCGAGGATCGACGCGAGCAGCTCGCCGCCGCCGTCGAACGGGATGTAGTTGACCTGCTTCGGGGGGATCCCGGCTGCCCGCGCCATCAGCATCGGCGCGAGGTGGTCGGGCCCGCCGGGCGACGAGCCGCCGCCCACCGGGAGCTTGCCCGGGTTCTCCTTCCAGGCGCCGATGAGATCGTCGATCGTCTTGTACGGGGAGTCCTTGGCGACCACGACGACGTCCTGCTCCTCGGTGAGCCGGGCGATCGGCGTGGTGTCGCCGAGCGTCTTCGGCGCGTCGTTGGAACGGACGGCGCCCACGACCCCGAGGCCCATGGACATGGCGAGCTTGCCGTTGCCGTGCTCGCTCACCAGCCGGCTCAGCCCGACCGTGCCGCCGGCGCCGGGCAGGTTGAACACCTCGATGTTGTGGGTCAGTTTGGCGTCCTCGGCGTTCTTCGCGGCCGTACGGGCCGTGATGTCGTAGCCTCCGCCGGGCGTGTTGGGGACCATGAAACGCAGGCCCGGGATCTGTGTGCCGGTCTCGGAGCCGCTGCCGGTGGTCAGCAGCGGTGGTCCGACGAGCACGAGCACGGCGGCCCCGAGCAGGGCGAGGGGAGTGCGCAGGCGCACGAGTGCCACCACCTGTCGGTACGTCGTTGCGGGTAGGTAAAGGCCCTGTGGGGGAGGGTGACGTGGGCCACATGCTGCACCGGACGCCGACGGCTGTCTCTCGTGCGGAACCAACGGAGGTTTTGGTCTTTGCGGTCACCGGACCGCAGGGGAGGTCGGGGCTCGCGGCGCGGACGCCGCGAGCCCTGCGGCTCACCGCGCGGGCGCGGCGCAGCCCACGTCCCGGGCCGGCAGGCGGCCCGTGGCGAGGTAGGCGTTGACCGTGTCGTCGACGCACGGCACGCCGTAGACGCCGTACACCGCGTGCTGGTCGGCGCCGGTCACGGTGATCAGGCGCGAGGAGGGCCACATGCCGCGGACCGCCCGGGCACCGTCGTAGTCGGTGCGCGGGTCCCCGGTGGCGTTGACCAGCAGGGCCGGCAGGTCGTCCCGGATCGCGGTCGGACGCTCGCGCGGCCGGTCCCAGAACGCGCACGGGCCGATGTTGTGCGTGACGGGCGCGAACAGCGGGTCCGCCGCCCGGGTGCGCTGCACGTCGCGCCAGTACACCTCCGGGTCGCGCGGAGCGGCACCGTCGCCGCAGAGGATCGCCGTCTGCACGCTGCCGTAGTGGGAGTCGGTGTCCGTGAGCACGAATTCGAGCACCCCGGCGAGCCACGGGGACGGCGTGACCCGCTGCCCCCGCGACGCCCGCAGCATGTCCCGGACGCCCTGCGCGAAGTCCCCGTAGGCCGCGTCGTTGTGCTGCGACAGGCCGTTGAAGGCGACGATCGGCATCACGTGCTCGTCCAGCCGGTGGTCGCCGAGCCGCAGCGGCGTTCGAGCCGCGGCCTTCCGGACGCGCTCCACGGTCGCCAGCACCTCGCCCCGTGTGCGGCCCAGCCCGTACGTCGCCTCACGGGCGGCGGCCCAGGAGGCCCAGCCCTCCAGCGCGCGGCGGTTGGCCCGCTCGACGCCCCGGAGCAGCCGGGGCCCGTACCGGTCCGGGTCGATCACCCCGTCCAGGACGACCCGGTCGGTCCGGCCCGGGAACATCGTGGCGTACACCTCGCCGAGGTAACTTCCGTACGAGTAGCCCAGGTAGGAGATCCGCCGCTCGCCGAGCGCGGCCCGGATGACGTCCATGTCGCGGGCGGTGTTGCGGGTGGTGGCGTGGGGCAGCACGTCGCCGGCGTGGGTGCGGCAGCGCCGGGCGAGGTCCTTCGAGAACGCGGCCATGCGGTCGAAGCCGGCCCGGTCCTCACCCGCCCCGCGCCACGCCGAGCTGGTCGGCCAGCGGCAGTCCAGCGGTGTGCTGCGGCCGACGAAACGGGGATCCACGCCGACCACGTCGTACCGGGCGGCGACGTCCTTCATCGCCTTGCGCACCCACGGCGCGTCGCCGAGGGACGTCCCGCCGGGGCCGCCGCCGTTGAGCAGCAGCGGGCCGACGCGGTGGGCGGTGTCGGTGGCGCGGATCCGGGATATCGCGACGGTGATCGTGCGGCCGCCGGGGTCCGAGTAGTCCAGCGGTACGGTCACGTCGGCGCAGCGGGCACCCGCCTGCCCCAGTTCCTTGCCGACCGTGTCGTCCGGTCCGAGCACGCAGCTCTTCCAGGTGAGGCGCTGGTCGTGGTAGCGGGCGAGGGCGTCGGGGCCGGGACTCGCCCCGGCCGTGGCGGGCAGCGCGGTCAAGGCGAGACCGGCGGCCGTCAGGGCGAGGGCGGCTCGCCTGGCGGCTCCCGGGAAGCGGGATAACACGGGTGGGTGTCCTTTCTGTCGCCGATGTCCCCTCGCGACTGGCAGGGACATGCCGGAGAGGGGTGTGGTGCGACAGAACGCTAGGGACGGGCCGACGCTCGATCACTCCGGCTGGCAGCCGCTTCGAGGTGGGGCAAGCCCCAGCACAGAGGCGGGGGAATGCCGTTTCCGTGGTGGGGACAACAACCGACATCTCGGCCCCGAGCTGGGACAATGCTCGGGCAGACCTTGTGCAGGTCGATGCAGGGGGTTGTCCAGACATTCGCTCACGCCTAGGGTCACCTTCCGAGCGCAAGCGCTTTCCAAGTGCTTCCCAAGCGTGTGTCCGCCGGCCGTCCGAGGAGCGCCGCATGTCCTTGTCCCCCACCCGCCGCCGCGTGGCTGTCGTCGGCACCGGAGCCATCGTCGGCGGCAGTCATCTGCCCGCGCTGCGGGCGCATTCCGACCGGGTGGAGCTGGTCGCCGCCGTCGACGTCGACCAGGAGCGCCTCGACGCCTTCCGCGAGCTGGCCGGCGGCCAGCTCGCCGGGTACACCTCGGTGGACGCGATGCTGGACGCCGTACGCCCCGACCTGGTCCTCATCGGGACGCCGCCCTCCCTGCACCGCGACCAGACGGTGGCCGCGCTGAAGGCGGGTGCCTGGGTGCTGTGCGAGAAGCCGCTCACCCTTTCGCTCGCCGAGTACGACGAGATCGCCGCCGCCGAGGAGGCCTCCGGGGCGTACGCGGCGGTCGTCTTCCAGCACCGCTACGGCTCCGGCGCGGTACACGCCCACGAGCTGCTCACGAGCGGCGAGCTGGGCGCCCCGCTGGTGGCGCACTGCCAGACCACCTGGCACCGGGACGCCGCCTACTACGCCGTGCCGTGGCGCGGCAAGTGGGCCAGCGAGGGCGGCGGGCCGACCATGGGCCACGGCATCCACCAGTACGACCTGCTGCTGCATCTGCTCGGCGAGTGGGAGGAGATCCGGGCGATGGCCGCCCGGCTCGTCCACGACACCGAGAGCGAGGACGTCTCCACCGCGCTGGTGCGTTTCAAGAGCGGCGCCCTCGCCACGGTCGTCAACAGCGTGCTGTCCCCGGACGAGGTGAGCCGTATCCGCATCGACTGCGCGGACGCCACGGTCGAGCTCACTCACCTGTACGGCCACACCAACGACAGCTGGGTCTACACCCCGGCCCCGCACGTCGGCTCCGACCGGGCCACCGCCTGGCGCACCCCCGCCAACGACGTGCCCAGCTCGCACACCGCCCAGCTGGGCGCTCTCCTCGACGCCTACGACAACGGCACTCGGCCACCGGGCAGCGGCCAGGACGCCCGCGCCACCCTCGAGTTCGCCGCCGCCCTGTACAAGGCGGCGTTCACCGGCCGCTCCGTGCACGCGGGCGAGATCGGTCCCGGCGACCCCTTCTACGAGGCCATGCACGGCGAGTACCCCGACTGGGCCCCCAAGGAGCGCGCATGAGCATCCGAGTCACCCACACCCACGGTGAGGACATCGCCGTCACGGCGGCGAACGGCACGGAGATCCTCCGCTACGTCTACCGCCCCGACCCGGATCCCTTCGAGTCCCGTAAGCCGTACGCCCACCCGGTGCGCACCCTGTCCGGCCGCACGGTCACCGGCTACCGCCCGAACGACCACCGCTGGCACAAGGGCCTCCAGATGACCGCGAGCCATCTCTCCGGCCAGAACTTCTGGGGCGGCAACTGCTACGTCCACGGCCAGGGCTATCTGCGCCTGCCCGAGCGCGTCGGCTCCATGCGGCACGACGGCTTCTCCGCGTTCACGGTCGAGGACGACCGGCTCGCCTTCACCGAGGAGCTCACCTGGGTCGAGAACGGCGGCGAGGAGTGGGCGCGCGAGGTGCGGGGGCTGACCGTCCACTCGGTGGACGAGGAGGCCGGCGCCTGGGCCCTGGACTGGTCGATCCGCCTCACCAACGTCCGTTCCGAGCCCCTGGCCTTCGGCTCCCCGACCACCGCGGGCCGCGAGATGGCCGGCTACACCGGACTGCAGTGGCGCGGTCCGCGCGACTTCACCGGCGGCACGGTCTTCGCCCCGGACACCGACGCCGACGCGGGCAAGCTCATGGGCACCCAGGGCCCCTGGCTCGCCTTCACCACCGAGCACGACGACGTCGACGGCCACTCCACCCTCGTCTTCGCGCACGCGCCCGAGAACCTCGACGAGACGTCCGCGATCCAAGAGTCGCACTGGTTCGTGCGTTCCGAGCCCTTCCCGACGGTCGCCTTCTCCTGGGCGTTCTTCGAGGAGTTCGAACTCCCGCCGGGCGAGTCCTTCGCCTACCGCTACCGGCTCGTCGTCGCCGACGGCGCCTGGGACCGGGACCGGGTCGGTACGCACCTGGAGGGCCTGCCGTGGTGAACGAAGCGAAGCCCGCCCTGCCGCACCCGCTGCCCGGCGCGATCGGCCTGTCCCATCTGAGCGCCTACGACTGGGAGGCCGCCGACGGCGTCTGCGGCGGCAGCCCGCATCTGCACCTGGTCTGCACCGAGGCGTACGTCGTCACCGGCGGCCGGGGCGCGGTCCAGACGCTGAGCCCCGACGGCTACCGGGACATCCCCCTCGAAGCCGGCTCCATCGCCTGGTTCACGCCGGGCACCGTGCACCGCATGGTGCAGGGCGGCGATCTGCGCATCACCGTGCTGATGCAGAACAGCGGCCTGCCCGAGGCCGGGGACGCCGTGTTCACCTTCCCGCCCGAGGTGCTCGCCGACCCCGACAAGTACGCCGCCGCGGCGACGCTGCCGCCCGGCACCGGACCGGAGACGGCGGCGGCCGCCCAGCGCCGCCGGGACCTCGCCGTGCAGGGCTACCTGCCCCTGCGCGAGGCGCTCGTCGCCGGCGACAACGGCCCCTACCTGGAGTTCCAGCGGGCCGCCGCCCGGATCGTGCGCGACAAGGTGCCCACCTGGCGCGCCCTGTGGCGGGCGGGCGCCCTGGCCACCGCGGAACGCACCGGCGCCCAGCTCGACGCACTGGCCGGCGGCGAGCCCGCCTACCTCGGCGAGGCCACCGCCTACGAGGCCGCGCCCACCCGGCTCGGCGGCTTCGGCATGTGCGGCAGGCGGGACGAGTACAACCTGCCCGGGACGACGCTGCCGTACCAGGGCGAGTAACAGAGCAGGGGGGCCGAGGGGGGCCGACAGAGAGTCCGAGGAAAGGAGAGGTGACCTCGGCATGCCCGGACACAGGACAAAGGGGTTCTGCGCGTCGGCCGCCGCACTGGCACTGTGTGCCGTGCTGGCGGGCTGCGGAGGATCCGGGGAATCGGCCGGCGGCGGCAAGGTCGTGCTGCGCTACACGTGGTGGGGTAACCCCGACCGCGCGGAACGCACCGAGCAGGCCGTCGCGCTGTTCGAGAAACAGCATCCGGACGTCGATGTGACGACGTCGTTCTCCGGCTACGACGCCTACAAGCAGAAGCTCGCCACCCAGGCCGCCGGCGGAGACGCGCCGGACGTGATGCAGCTGGACTACCGCCAGATCGACCAGTACGCCTCCGGCGGCGTCCTGCTCGACCTGGCGAAGCAGAAGGCCGTACTGCGCACCTCCGAGATCGACCAGGGCCTGCTCGCCACCGGCCGTGTGGACGACGTCCAGTACGCGATCCCGCAGGGCCGCGGCACCGAGACCGTCGCCTACGACGTCGGGACCTGGAAGAAGTCGGGCGTGCCCCTCCCCGGCAAGAGCTGGACCTGGAGCCAGTGGGCCGACACCATGCGGGCCCTGGCCAAGAAAACCGGCAAGCCCGGCGCGACCGACCCCGGCCAGAGCGAGGACGCCTTCGAGGTCTGGCTGCGCGGGCAGGGCAAGTCCCTCTACACCGAGGGCGGCGGCCTCGGCTTCACCGCCGACGACCTCACCCGCTGGTGGACGTTCACCGACAAACTGCGCCGCGAGGGCGCCGTCTCGCCCGCCGAGCAGACCACCCAGCTCGACGGCTCCGTCGAGAACACCCCGCTCGGCCGCGGCACATCCGTCACCGACGCCAACTGGGACGCCCCGGCCAGCGGCTTCCTCGCCCTCGTCAAGGGCGGCGTCGCCCTCGCCCCCATGCCGTCCGGCGAGGACGGCACCCCCGGCCAGTACTTCAAGCCGTCCATGTTCGTCGGAGTCTCCGCGAACACCGCCCATCCCAAGGAGGCGGCGCAGCTCGTCGACTTCCTCGTCAACGACCGGCAGGCCGCGAAGATCCTCGGCGCGAGCCGCGGCATCCCCGTCAACGAGCAGGTCCGCGACGAGATCGGCCCGCAGCTCAAGGACTTCGACAAGACCATCGCCGACTTCCAGGCGTCCCTGGAGGGCAAGCTCAAGTACCCGCCCCAGGCGCCGCCCTCGGGCGACAACGCCCTCCAGACCACCTTCCAGCGCGACTACGACCAGGTGTCCTACGCGCGCATGTCGCCCCGCGAGGCGGCCGAGAACTACGTCACCGAGGCGAAGGCGGAGCTGAGGTCATGACCACCACCGCGATCCCCACGGAGACCAAACGCGTCACCGCCACCGCCCCGAAGCGCCGCCCCAAGCGCGAACGCGAGGGCGCCGCCTGGGTGTTCCTGTCCCCATGGGTCCTCGGCGCGATCGTCCTGACACTGCTGCCGATGGCCGTGTCGCTGTACCTGTCGTTCACCGACTACGACCTGTTCAACCCGCCGAAGTGGGTGGGCCTGCGCAACTACGTGCAGATGTTCACCGAGGACCCGCGCTACTGGCGCTCGGTCGTGACGACGGTGACGTACGTCGTCATCGCCGTGCCCCTGCAACTGGCCCTCGCCCTGGTCGTCGCGCTCGCCCTGAAGGGCATGAAGCGCGGCAAGGCCTTCTACCGTTCCGCCTTCTACGCCCCCTCGCTGCTCGGCGCGTCGATGTCCATCGCCCTCGTCTGGCGTGCGGTCTTCAACGACGGCGGCACGGTGGACAACCTGTTCGGCACCGGCGGCTGGGTCAACAAGCCCGGCTGGGCGCTGGTCGCCGTGGCCTTGCTGACGGTGTGGCAGTTCGGCGCGCCGATGGTCATCTTCCTCGCCGGTCTCCAGCAGATCCCCGCCGAGCTGTACGAGGCGGCGGCGGTCGACGGGGCCGGGAAGTGGCGGCAGTTCCTGTCCGTCACCGTGCCGATGCTGTCCCCGGTGCTGTTCTTCAACCTGGTCCTCCAGACCATCCAGGCCTTCCAGGTGTTCACGCCCGCCTTCGCGGTCAGCGCGGGCAAGGGCGGGCCGGCCGACTCGACCCTCGTCTACACCATGTACCTCTACGACCGCGGCTTCGTCGCCTCCCACATGGGCTACGCCTCCGCCATGGCCTGGGTGCTGCTCCTCGTGATCGGTGTGGTCACGGCGGTGCTGTTCCGCACTTCGCGCTCCTGGGTCTTCTACGCCTCCGAGGGGGACCGATGACCTCGACCGCCGTTTCCCACAAGCCCGTCCGATGGGGCCGGGTCGCCGTCCACCTCGGCTGCCTGGCCGCGCTGCTGGTCATGCTGTACCCGCTGGCGTGGCTGCTGGCCACCTCGCTCAAGCCCGCCGACGAGGTCATCGCGAGCCTCGACCTGCTGCCCAGCCACCTGGAGTGGTCGAACTACTCCACCGCCATGGAGGGCGTCAACGACGTCTCCATCTGGCGGCTGCTCACCAACTCCCTGCTGATCGCCGGCGGTGCGGTCCTCGGCAACGTCATCAGCTGCTCGCTCGCCGCCTATGCCTTCGCACGCCTCAGGTTCCGGCTGCGCGGGCCGCTGTTCGCCTTCATGATCGCCACGATCATGCTGCCGCACCACGCGGTGCTGATCCCGCAGTACATCATCTTCAACCAGCTCGGCCTGGTGAACACCTACTGGCCGCTGATCCTGCCGAAGTTCCTCGCTACCGAGGCGTTCTTCGTCTTCCTCATCGTGCAGTTCATGCGGGGCCTGCCGCGCGAGTTGGAGGAGGCGGCCCGGATCGACGGCTGCGGGCCCTTCCGCAGCTTCTTCCAGGTCGTGCTGCCGCTCACCCGGCCGGCCCTGATCACCACCGCCATCTTCACCTTCATCTGGACGTGGAACGACTTCTTCACCCAGCTCATCTACCTGTTCGACCCGGACAAGTTCACGCTGACCCTCGCGCTGCGCTCCTTCGTGGACGCCTCCAGCACCTCCGCGTTCGGCCCGATGTTCGCGATGTCGGTGATCGCGCTGCTGCCGATCGTGCTGTTCTTCCTCGCCTTCCAGCGCTTCCTGGTGGAGGGCATGGCCAGCTCCGGACTGAAGGGGTGAGCGGGATGCGGACACGCGAGGCCGGTGAGGTGTTCGGGCCGCGCATGACGCTGTTCGCGGACGTGCTGAGCGTCGGCCTCGCCACGTCGGTGGCCTGCCTGCCGCTGGTGACCGCACCGGCCGCGCTGTCGACGGCGTGTGCCGTACTGCGCGGCGCCGGACAGGACCGACCCGTCACGGCCGGGCGGTACGTCCTCCTGCTGCGGCAACGGCTGCGGGCCGGTGACCTGCTGGCGGGGGCCGTCGCCATGGCGGGTCTGCTGCTGCTCGCGGCCGACCTGGCGCTGGCCGGGGCCGGGCTGCCCGGAGCGCCGCTGTTCGCGGTGGCCGCCGCCGCCATCGGCGCCTGCGCTGCGGTCGTCGGCCTGCGGGCCTGCGCACGCCCCGAGTCGGTCACCGACTGGCGTGCGGCGGTGCGCGGGGCCGCCCGGGACGCGGCGGCGGACGTGGGCGGCAGCGGACTGGTCCTGCTCGCCGTGGCGACGGCCGCGCTGTGCGCCTGGATGCTGCTGCCCCTGGCCTTCCTGGCCCCGGGGCCGCTGGCGCTGGCGCTCACCGCCGTCGACGTACGCCGGTCCGCTGCTGTTTCCCTGCAATAGCCAAGAGTTAAGGGGCTATTGGGGCACTTCAGGTGTAAGCGCCATCAGGAGATGGTCATCTTTTTGTCATGAACCTGCGGCTCGATGGGCGGGCCGCAGTCTCATGGAGGTGTGGGATGCACCGAAGACTCGCAACCTGTCTTGCCACCTCAACTCTGGCCCTCGTCACCGTCGTCGGCACCGCCACCGCCGCGAGTGCCGCTCCCGCCGACAAGCCCCAGGTGCTCGCGAGCTGGACGCAGACCAGCGCGTCGAGCTACAACGCCTGGGCCGCCGCCCGTGCGAACCAGGCCGCCTGGGGGGCGTACGCCTTCGACTGGTCGACCGACCACTGCTCCTCCTCGCCGGACAACCCGTTCGGCTTCCCCTTCTCGATGTCCTGCGTCCGGCACGACTTCGGCTACCGCAACTACAAGGCCGCAGGCACGTTCAGCGCCAACAAGTCCCGTCTCGACAGCGCCTTCCACGAGGACCTCAAACGGATCTGCGCCGCCTACACCGGCGGCACGAAGAACGCGTGCGACAGCACGGCGTGGACGTATTACCAGGCCGTGAGGGTCTTGGGCTGACGGTTCGTCGGTACGGTGGTGCCGGGCGTGGGGCATGGGCTTCGCGCCCGGCCGATCGCTGTCTCACCGCCGTAGGGAGGCGCCGATGCCGATGCGCGGCCAGGAACGGGCCGCGGTGAGGAGCGCCTGCGTCCTGGCTGACGGAGTGGCCGCTGCCGCTGCCGCCGCCAGGGCCGCCGCGGCGCTCGCGATGCCGAGGACCGCGCCCGCGGCCACGTCGCCCGGGTAGTGCACGCCGGTGTGGATACGGGAGTAGCCGACGGCGCTCGCCAGTGCCCCGAGCGGCACCGCGGCGGGCGGCAGGACCACACCGACGGCGGTGGCGAACGCGACCGCCGACGCCGTGTGCCCGGACGGGAACGAGGCCGACGTCGGCATCGGAACGTGCCGGTCCACCGTCACCCGGGCCGCCTCCCGGTCCGGCCGGGCCCGGCGCACCAAGCGCTTGCCCAGCAGGTTCGCGGAGGCCGAGGCCACGGCGATCGCCCCGACACCGGCGAAGGCGGCCCTGCGCGGCCGCTTCCCGCCCAGCGCCAGGGCCGCGGCGATGGCGAACGAGATCTTGGAGTGGTCGGCCGCGTGCGACAGATGGCGCAGTGTCCGGTCGAGCGTGGGCGTGGGAGTGGCGGCCACCGCCGCGTACAGGGCGCCGTCCACGGCCCTGAGATCGCCCATCACGGCGCCCAGGAGCCGGCCGGGCCCGCCCGAGGGCTTCCCGTCCTTCGGGAGCGGACGAAGGGCGTCCTCGCCTGTGGTCGTCGGATCGGTCATGTGCTTCTCCCCGCAGTGGCCTTCCCCAGCAAGGTACCGGCTCACGCCGGGCGCACGCTCGGCACCCCCGCGAGCCGGTACCTGACGAGTGCCCATGTCGGGCGACTGAACCCTCTGCTGAACTACAGGGCATGACGTCTCTGCCACGCCGGGTCCTGCGCGCACTCGACCGTTTCCACGCCGCCCATCCCTGGGACCACAACGCCCACTTCCACCGCTGGATCCTGCGGCAGCTCCCCAGGCGTGTCGGAAGCGCCCTGGAGGTGGGGTGCGGCAGCGGTGATCTCGCCCGGCTGCTGGCCGGCCGCGCCGAGCGGGTGCACGGGGTCGACGCCGACCCGGAGATCACGGCCCGGGCGCGGGAGCTGACCCCCACGGCGGTTCCGGTGACGTACACCGTGGCCGACGCGCCGGCCGGGCTTCCCGACGGTCCGCACGACGTCATCACCTGCGTCGCCGTGGTCCACCACCTGCCGTTCACGCAGGCTCTCGAGGCCTTCCGCGACCGTCTGGCACCCGGCGGCACGCTGGTGATCGTCGGTGTGTCCCGGGAGCGGACGCCCGCCGACCACCTGCTCTCGGTCGCGTCCATCCCACTCAACATCGTCATGGCCCTGCTCAAGAACCGGGGCCGCCCGGCGCCTCGCCCCGTCTCGATGACGGCCCGCACCAGTCCGGCGGACATGGCCTTCCCGGAGATCGTCCGCGCGACCCGGGCCGTCCTGCCCGGCGCACGCCTGCGCCGCCGCCTGTTCTGGCGCTACACGCTGGTGTGGCGCCGGCGCTGACCAACAGGCTGGTTCAACCCGCGGCGCGGAACGTGCGCAGCCGCAGGGAGTTGCCGACGACGAAGACCGAGGAGAAGGCCATGGCCGCCCCGGCGATCATCGGCGTGAGCAGACCGGCCGCGGCCAGCGGCAGGGCCGCCACGTTGTAGGCGAAGGCCCAGAACAGGTTGGAGCGGATGGTGCCGAGGGTGCGGCGGGCGAGCCGGATGGCGTCCGCCGCGGCCCGCAGATCGCCTCGCACGAGTGTCAGGTCGCCGGCCTCGATCGCGGCGTCCGTGCCGGTGCCCATGGCCAGACCGAGATCGGCCTGGGCGAGAGCCGCCGCGTCGTTGACGCCGTCGCCGACCATGGCGACCGAACGTCCCTCGGCCTGGAGCCGCTTGACGACGTCGACCTTGTCCTGCGGGAGCACCTCGGCGACGACGTGCTCCGGCGCGATGCCGACCTCGCGGGCGACGGACCTGGCCACCGCCTCGTTGTCCCCGGTCAGCAGGATCGGGGTCAGTCCGAGGGCGCGCAGCCGCCGGATCGCCTCGGGACTGGTCTCCTTCACCGCGTCGGCGACCTCCAGCACCGCGCGCGCCTCACCGTCCCAGGCGACGGCGATGGCGGTGCGCCCGGCGTCCTCGGCCGCCGCCCGGGCCCGGGCCAGCCCCTCCGGCAGCTCCATCGCCCAGTCGGCCAGCAGTCGCTCCCGCCCTGCGAGCACCGCGTGGCCCGCGACGACGCCCTGGACGCCGAGCCCGGGCACGTTGGCGAAGTCCTCCGGCGTGGGCAGCGAGCCCAGCTTCTCCAGCGCCCCGTCGGCGACGGCACGGGCGATCGGGTGCTCGGAGGAGTGCTCCAGCGCCCCGGCCAGCCGCAGCACCTCGGCCTCGTCGGTGCCCTCGGTGGTGTGCACGGCCAGGAGCGTCATACGGCCGGTGGTGACGGTGCCGGTCTTGTCGAGGACGACGGTGTCGACACGGCGTGTGGACTCCAGCACCTCCGGTCCCTTGATGAGGATGCCGAGCTGCGCGCCCCGCCCGGTGCCCACCATCAGCGCGGTCGGCGTGGCCAGACCCAGGGCGCACGGGCAGGCGATGACGAGGACGGCGACCGCGGCGGTGAACGCGGCCGTCAGCCCGACGCCGTTGCCGAGCCAGAAGCCCAGGGTGCCCAGCGCGAGGGCGATCACCACCGGCACGAACACCGCGGAGATCCGGTCCGCGAGCCGCTGCGCCGCGGCCTTGCCGTTCTGCGCGTCCTCCACCAGCCGGGCCATCCGGGCCAGCTGGGTGTCGGCACCGACGCGCGTGGCACGCACCACCAGCCGCCCGCCGACATTGATCGTGGCGCCGGTGACCGGGTCGCCCGAGCCCGCCTCCACCGGCACGGACTCGCCGGTGAGCATCGAGGCGTCCACGGCGGAGGAGCCCTCGACCACCGTCCCGTCCGTGGCGATCTTCTCGCCGGGGCGGACCAGGAAGCGGTCACCGACCCGCAACTCCGCGACCGGGACGGTCTGTTCACTGCCGTCGGCGCGCAGCACGGTGACGTCCTTCGCGCCCAGCTCCAGCAGTGCCCGCAGCGCCGCGCCCGCCTTGCGCTTCGCGCGCGCCTCGAAGTACCGCCCGGCCAGGATGAAGGCGGTCACGCCCGCGGCTGCCTCCAGGTAGATGTTCCCGGCACCGTCCGTGCGCTCGATGGTCAGCTCGAAGGGGTGCGTCATGCCCGGCGTGCCCGCGGTGCCGAGGAACAGCGCCCACAGCGACCACAGGAACGCGGCCGAGGTGCCCACCGAGATCAGCGTGTCCATGGTGGCGGCGCCGTGCCGCGCGTTGGTGAACGCCGCCTTGTGGAAGGGCCACGCCGCGTACGTCACCACGGGCGCGGCCAGGGTGAGCGACAGCCACTGCCAGTACTCGAACTGCAAGGCCGGGATCATGGCCATGGCCACGACGGGAACCGCCAGCACCACGGCCGTGACCAACCGCTCCCGCAGCGGCCGGAGTTCGTCGGGCTCCTCGGCCTGCCCCTCCTGCCCGGCGGGCGGAGCGGGCTCCTGCGCGGTGTACCCGGTGGCCTCGACGGTGGCGATCAGGTCGCCGACGGAGACGTCACCGCCGTAGCTGACCTTCGCCTTCTCGGTCGCGTAGTTGACGGTGGCGGTGACCCCGTCCATGCGGTTGAGCTTCTTCTCGATGCGCGCCGCGCAGGAGGCGCAGGTCATGCCGCCGATGGCGAGTTCCACTTCGGCGCCGGTGTCGGTCGTGCCGGTGGTCATGGCTCATGCCCTCCCGGTCAGCTCGTAGCCGGCCTCGTCGACGGTCTCCGCGATCAGGGCGTCGTCGGGCTCGGCGGCACTGGTGACGGTGACGTGCCCGCCTGCGAGGTCGACCTCGACGCCGCTGACGCCGTCCAGCTCGCCGATGACCTTGGTCAGCGTGGCCTTGCAGTGGCCGCAGGACATTCCAAAGACGGCGTAGGTGGTGGCGGGCATGGCGTGCCTCCTGGGTACGGTCGCGATTCTCGAATACAGGGTGGGGGTATTTTCCCCGCCGAGTTCCTATATACCCCCACGGGGTATAGGATGCAAGCACTGAACAACTTGACTTGATACCCCCCAGGGGTATGGTGAGCTGCAAGGGGTCCCGCACAAGAGCGGGCGGCCCGGTTCTGAAGGAGATGCCGGCCATGAACACCGGACTGAAGATCACGTCCTTCGCCGCCGTCCTGGCTGCGACCTTCGGCACGGCCTACGGCGTCGGCCAGGGCATCGCCCCCGTCGTCGCCGACGGCCCGCCGAAACACGAGGACGAGCACACCCGGCCCGCAGCGAGGCCCGAGGAGGCCGACGGCCACACCGGGCACGACACGCCCCCGGCCGGCGGGCTCCAGATCTCCGAGGACGGCTACACCCTCGACCTTCAGACCCCGAGCGTCACCGCCGGGCAGCGGACCGAGCTGCGCTTCACGGTCAGGGACGGCAGCGGCCGGGCCGTCACCGCCTACCAGCGCGAACACGAAAAGGAACTCCACCTCATCGTGGCCTCACGCGACCTGGTCACCTACCGCCACCTGCACCCCACCCGCGCCGCCGACGGCACCTGGAGCACCCCCGTCGACCTGCCCCGCGCGGGCGGCTACCGCGTCTTCGCCGACTTCACCCCGGCGAAGAAGGACGCCCGGAACCTCACCCTCGGCGCGGACCTCGCCGCCTCCGGCCCGTACCGGCCGAAGGAACTGCCCGCACCGAGCACCACGGCCACGACCAACGGCTACGAGGTGAAGCTGTCCGGCGCCCCGCGGCCGGGCAAGGCGAGCGAACTGAAGCTGAAGGTCTCCCGCGCCGGCGAGCCTGTCACGAACCTCCAGCCCTACCTCGGCGCCTACGGCCACCTCGTCGCCCTGCGCTCCGGCGACCTCGCCTACCTCCACGTCCACCCGAACGGCGAACCCGGCGACGGAAAGACCAGGCCCGGCCCGGACATCTCCTTCACGGCCACGGCCCCCAGCGCCGGTTCCTACCGCCTGTTCCTCGACTTCAAGCACGACGGAAAGGTCCACACGGCGGCGTTCACCGTCAGGGCCGGGGGAGCGGCAGCCGGGTCCGGTACCCCCGAGGGGCATGCGGACGACGGCCACGGGCACTGAGCGTCAGCCGAGCGCCCGGTCCAGGTTGAAGGCCGCGCTGATCAGCGCGAGATGCGTGAACGCCTGCGGGAAGTTGCCCTGCTGCTCCCCGGTGTGGCTGATCTCCTCGGCGTACAGGCCGAGATGGTTGGCGTACGTCAGCATCTTCTCGAAGGCGAGACGCGCCTCGTCGATCCGGCCGGCGTGCACCATGGCCTCGACGTACCAGAACGAGCAGATGGAGAACGTGCCCTCGTCGCCGCGCAGCCCGTCCGGACTGGCCTGCGGGTCGTAGCGGTAGACCAGCGAGTCGGAGACCAGTTCCTCGGTGAGCGCGTCCAGCGTCGACAGCCACTTCGGATCCGTCGGGGCGATGAACTTCGTCAGGGGCATCATCAGCACGGCAGCGTCCAGCACGTCGCCGTCCTCGTGCTGGACGAAGGCCCGGCGCGCCTTTGACCAGCCCCGGCTCATGATCCGCCGGTAGATCGTGTCGCGGCTCTCCCGCCAGCGGAGCAGGTCGGCGGGCAGGCCGCGCCGGTTGGCCATGCGGATGGCCCGCTCGATCGCCACCCAGCACATCAGCCGCGAGTACAGGAAGTTCTTGCGCCCGCCCCGCGTCTCCCAGATCCCCTCGTCGGGCTGGTCCCAGTTCTCGCACACCCAGTCCACCAGCGCGCACACGTCGTCCCACTGGTCGCTGGAGATGGGCTTGGCCCACTTGTCGAAGAGGTAGATGGAGTCGATCAGCGCGCCGTAGATGTCGAGCTGGAGCTGGTCGGCCGCCGCGTTGCCGACCCGTACCGGCGCGGAACCCTGGTGGCCCTCCAGATGGTCGAGTGTCGTCTCGGGCAGCTCGGTGCGCCCGTCGATGCCGTACATGATCTGCAAGGGGCCGGAGGGCTTGCCGTCGCCCGGGCTGATGTGCCGGGTCACGAAGTCCATGAACGCCTCGGCCTCGCCGGTGAAGCCCAGCCGTAGCAGGGCGTAGACGCAGAAGGCCGCGTCGCGCACCCACACGTACCGGTAGTCCCAGTTGCGTTCGCCGCTGAGCTGCTCGGGCAGACTCGTCGTCGGCGCGGCCACGATCGCACCGGTCGGCGCGTAGGTGAGCAGCTTCAGCGTCAGCGCCGAGCGGTGCACCATCTCCCGCCAGCGGCCCCGGTACTTCGAGGCGGACAGCCAGCGCCGCCAGTACGCCACCGTCGCCGCGAACTGCTCCTCCGCCTCGGTGTGCGCACACCGGCGGGGCACCACGTCGCCGCCCACCTTGTCCAGCGCGAACACCGCCGACTCGCCCTCGGAGAGCTTGAAGTCCCCGCGTACGTCCGGCCCGTCCATCTCCAGCGGCATGGTCGCGGTCAGCGCGAGCGCCAGCCCCTCGGCCTCGAAGATCGCCGTCTCACCGCTCAGCCGGACGGTGTGCGGCCGGGTGCCGTAGTCGAACCGGGGAGCGACGCGGGTACGGAAGGGGATCGAGCCGCGTACGCACACCACCCTGCGGATCAGCCGGTGCCGCTCGGCCTCGGCCGACTTGCCGTCGACCGGCATGAAGTCCTGCACCTCGCCGACGCCGTCCTCGGTGAAGAACCGGGTGATCAGGACATTGGTGTCGGGGAAGTAGAACTGCTTGGTCCGCGCCGGCACCGCCGCCGCCAGTTCGAAGCAGCCGCCGCGCTCCGCGTCCAGGATCGAGGCGAACACACTGGGTGCGTCGAAGGCCGGGCAGCAGTACCAGTCGATCGTGCCGTCGGTCCCCACCAGGGCCACGCTGCGCAGGTCGCCGATCAGCCCGTGCTCGGCGATCGGCAGATACCGCCGGCCGCCCGGCACGTCGTGGTCCTCCGCTGGTCCGCCCATGACCGCCTCCCTGGCCGGTACGCGCCTCAGCCCCAGCTTAGGGCCCTCCTGATGGATCTCCGCAGCGTCGCGACGCCCGGCACGCACCGAACGCCGCTCCTTCTCCCGCGGAGATCCCCTAGGCGGGAGGGCCGGTGAAGTGACCGGGAACGCGGATCACACCGTGACGACCCGCAGCCCGGCCTCCTCGAACCGCCGCACCGTCTCCGCGTCGGCCGCCGTGTCCGTGACCAGCGTGTCCACCGCCTCGGCGCCGCAGATCCGGGCGAACGCCCGCTGCCCCAGCTTGCTGGAGTCGGCGGCCACGACCACGCGCTCCGCCCGTTCGCACAGCAACCGGTTGACCGCGGCCTCCGCCTCGTCGTGCGCCGCGGCCCCGTGCGTGACGTCGAAGGCGACCACGCCGAGCACCGCCACGTCGACGGTGATCTGCCCGAGCACCGCGTCCGCGAGCGGCCCGACCAGCTCGTACGACTGGGCCCGCGCCACCCCGCCGGTCAGCACGATCTTGAACTGGGGCCGCACGGCCAGCTCGCTCGCGATGTTCAGCGCGTTCGTCACGACGGTCAGCGCGGGCGAGACCGACGTCAGGTCTCCGCGCACGGCCAGGGCCCGCGCGACCTCGGTGGTGGTCGTACCGCCGGTCAGCCCGACCGCCTCACCGGGCGCGACCAGGTCCGCCACGGCCTTCGCGATGCGCTGCTTCTCGGAGGCGCGCCGGGCCGTCTTGTAGCGCAGCGGCAGCTCGTACGACACGCCGTGCACCACCGCGCCGCCCCGCGTGCGCACCAGCATCTGCTGCTCGGCGAGCCGGTCGAAGTCGCGGCGGATCGTCGCCGCCGACACCCCGAGCTCCCCGGCCGCCTCCTCGACGTCCAGCCGGCCGCGCTCGACGAGCAGTTCCAGCAGCGCCTTCCAGCGGGCGTCGCGCGACATCCGCACCTCCACGTCTCGATCTCCGGCGCGACCCTAGCGCACCCGATCGGCCCGAATGCTTGATGATGCTCGAAAGCTGGCGATATCTTGCAGGAACAATCAGAGCGGAGGATGCGGCATGACGCATGTCGAGGACGAGCTGACCAGCCAGCCCGAGTGCTGGACACGCGCCGCGTCACAGGCGCCCGGTGACGCGGAGGTGCTGCCGGCACCGGGGGAGCGGATCGCGATCGTCGGGTGCGGCACCTCGTACTTCATGGCGCAGGCGGCCGCGGCCCTGCGCGAGGACGCGGGCCAGGGCGAGACCGACGCGTTCGCCGCCTCGGAGTTCCCGTACGGCCGCGCCTACGACCGGGTCGTCGCCCTCACCCGCTCCGGCACCACGACCGAAGTCCTCGATCTGCTCGGCAGGCTGAAGGGCCGTACCCGCACCACCGCGATCACCGCCGACCCGCACACACCCGTCAGGACGGCCGCCGACGACCTCGCGATCCTCGACTTCGCGGACGAACGCTCCGTCGTACAGACCCGGTTCGCCACCACGGCCCTCACCCTGCTCCGCGCCCACCTCGGGCTCCACTCCGAGACCGCCGTCACCGACGCGCGCACGGCCCTGGCGGAGCCCCTGCCCGAAGGCCTGGTCGACTGCGCCCAGTTCACCTTCCTGGGACGCGGCTGGACCGTCGGCCTGGCCAACGAGGCCGGGCTGAAGATGCGCGAGGCGTCGCTGTCCTGGGCGGAGGCCTACCCGGCGATGGAGTACCGGCACGGCCCCATCAGCGTCACCACGAGCGGCACCGCGACCTGGATGTTCGGGGACGCGCCGGACGGACTCGCCGAACAGGTGCGCGGCACGGGCGCGTTGTGGATCGCCGGAGCCCTGGACCCGCTCGCCGAACTCGTCCGCGCCCAGCGCCTCGCGGTCGCCGTCGCCGCAGCACGCGGCCTCGACCCGGACCAGCCGCGCCATCTCACCCGCTCGGTGATCCTCGCCCACTGACCTCGGAGGCACCGTGCCCCTCACCACCACCGGCGAGCTCATCACCCGTGCCGCCGCGGCCCGTTCCGCCGTCGCCTCCTTCAACGTCATCACGCTGGAACACGTCGAGGCCGTCATCGCGGGCGCCGAGTCCGTGCCCGCCCCCGTCGTGCTCCAGGTCAGTGAGAACGCGGTCAGGTTCCACGGCGGACAGCTGCTCCCGCTCGCCCGCGCGGCCGTCGCAGCGGCCGAACGGGCCGCCGTACCGGTCGCGTTGCACCTCGACCACGTGCAGAGCGAGACCCTGCTGCACCAGGCCGCGGAGGCCGGCTTCAGCTCCGTGATGTACGACGCGGCCCGGCTGCCCTACGCGGAGAATCTCGCCGCGACCCGGGCGGCGGTCGACTGGGCACACGCCCAAGAGCTTTGGATCGAGGCAGAGTTGGGGCAGATCGGCGGCAAGAACGGCAGACCCCCGCTGGACGCCCACGCCCCGGGCGCCCGCACCGACCCCGACGAGGCCCGGGCCTTCGTCGCCGACTCGGGTGTGGACGCCCTGGCCGTCGCCATCGGCAGCGCCCACGCCATGACCACCCGCACCGCCACCCTCGACCACGCCCTGCTCAAACAACTGTCGGCCGCTGTGGACGTCCCGCTCGTCCTGCACGGCTCCTCCGGCGTCCCGGACGGCGAACTCACGGCGGCGGTCGCGGGCGGCATCACCAAGGTCAACATCGGCACGGCCCTGAACATCGCAATGACCGGCGCGATCCGGGACTTCCTCGCCGACCGCCCCGAAGCGGTCGACCCGCGCGGCTACCTGACGGTCGCGCGGGAGGCCATGACCCGGGCGGTGGCGAGGACCCTGCGGACCCTCGGCGCGGCTACCGCTTGACTGCCTTCAGCACCACGAACTTCGGGTCGCTCGCCACCAGCCGGCTGTTGCCGAACATCTTCCGCAGCTTCACGTGGTAGCCCAGATGCCGGTTGCCGATCACCCACAGCTCGCCGCCCGGCCGCAGCGCACGCCGCGCCCCGGTGAACATCCGCCAGGCCGTGGCGTCCGTCGTCGCCTGGTGGGAGTGGAACGGCGGGTTGTTCAGGACCAGGTCGACACTGCCGGACGGCACGCCCGCCAGCCCGTCGCCGACCCGGAACTCCGCGTGCCCCGGCACGCCGTTCGCCTTGTACGTCGCCTCCGCCGAGGCCACGGCCTGGAACGACTCGTCCACGAACAGCACCTCGGCCGCCGGGTCGGCCAGCCCCACCGCCGTGCCGACCACGCCGTTGCCGCAGCCCAGGTCCACCGCCCGCCGGCCGCCCCCGCCACTGGGCAGATGCTCCAGGAAGAACCGCGTACCGATGTCGAGCCGGTCGGCGCAGAAGACCCCCGCGTGGTTCACGACCGTGCGCCCCGACGCCGGGCCGATGCCGTCCGGGAGCGTGTAGACGTACGGCCACGGATTGGCGGGCCGCTCCAGCGCGGGATCCGGCGTGCAGAAGATCAGCCGGGCCTTCTTCTCGGCGAGCGAGGTGCGGGTCGGGCCGAGGATCCGCTCGAACAGCCGCAGCGTCGAGGTGTGGATCTCCTTCACCATGCCCGTGCCCACGACGACCGTCCCCGCGTGCACCGCCGGCGCCAGCCGCAGCAACTGGTCCTCCAGCAGCGCCAGACTCTTCGGTACCCGCACGAGGAGAACGTCGACACGGCCGGGTGGCGGATCCTGCGTGGTGAGCAGCCGGACCGCGCCGGGCTCGACGGCGTGCCGCGCGAGGTTGGCCCGGGTCGCCTCCTGGGTCAGGTGGGAATCCGTGATCTGCGCCGGCCGGTGCTCCGCGAGCGCCGTGACCAGGGCACCCCAGCGGTCCCCGACGACCACGACCGTGCCCGACAGCGGGACCCCCTCCCGCGCCAAATACCTCAGCAGGTACTCGTCGGAGGCGTCCCAGGCACGCAGCTTGTCGCGTGGGTCCTCGGGGAAACGGGTCAGCGCGAGCTCGCCCCAGGGCGTCGTCATACGGTCGTTCATCGTGCGTCCAGGCTAGCGGAGCCGCAGCTCAGCCCAGGTCGGGGAGGATGGGAGGCATGGACGGCGAACTGTTCCCCAGAGCCCGTACGCAGGTGGCGCCGGGCGCGGTGCACATGCCGGACTGGCTGGACGCCGAGCGTCAGCGCGAGCTGCTGGAGGCCTGCCGCGCGTGGGCGCGCCCACCGGCAGGGCTGCGCACGGTCCGCACCCCCGGCGGCGGCACCATGACCGCCCGGCAGGTCTGTCTCGGCTGGCACTGGCACCCCTACGCCTACGCCCGCACGGTCGTCGACGGCGACGGCACCCCGGTGAAGCCGTTCCCCGAGTGGCTGGGGGAGCTGGGCCGCCGGGCGGTGCGGGACACACTCGGGGTACCGGCGCCTGCGTACGACATCGCCCTCATCAACTTCTACGACGCCGACGCCCGGATGGGCATGCACCGCGACAGCGACGAGAAGTCGGACGCGCCGGTGGTGTCGCTGAGCCTCGGCGACACCTGCGTGTTCCGCTTCGGCAACACCGAGACCCGCACCCGGCCCTGGACCGACGTCGAGCTGCGCAGCGGCGACCTGTTCGTCTTCGGCGGCCCGTCCCGGCTCGCCTACCACGGGGTCCCCCGGGTACACGGAGGCACGGCACCGCCCGGGCTGGGCCTGAGCGGACGGCTCAACATCACGCTCCGGGTCAGCGGCCTGTAAGCCGCCGGCCCTACGGATCATGGGAGACTCGCCCTCATGAGCGGGAAGGCGGACCCCCGGCAGGCGGGGGATGGGAGCACCTCGACGAGGGCGCGGCTGGACCGGGGGCGCGGAGCGCTCGGACCCGCGCTGGAGCTCGTGCACACCGGACGCGCGCCGACCCGGGCCGTACTCACCGCCGAGCTCGGGGTGACACGGGCGACGGCCGGAGCGGTCGCCGCCGAACTGGAGGCTCTCGGACTGATCCGCGTCGACGCCCGGCCCGGCGCGGCAGCGGGTTCGCAGGGCCGCCCCTCCCACCGGCTGGCCGTCGCCGAGGACGGGCCCGTCGCGCTCGCCGCGCAGGTGCACGCCGACGGGTTCCGGGCGGCGCTGGTCGGACTGGGCGGCCGGATCATCGCCACCGCGCCGGGCTGCGAGGTCGTCGACGCCGATCCGGCGAAGGTGCTGGCCTCCGTCGTCATGGCGGGCGCCGAGCTGCTGCGGGAGACCGGGCGGCGATGCGTGGGCGCGGGACTGGCCGTCCCCTCCGCGGTCGCCGAACCCGAAGGCCTGGCACTGAACCCGCTGCACCTGGCCTGGCCCGCGGGCGCGCCCGTCCGGGACATCTTCGCCGAGCAGGTGCGCGCGGCCGGCCTCGACGGGCCCGCGTTCGCCGCGAACGACGTCAACCTCGCCGCGCTCGCCGAACACCGGCACGGCGCCGGACGCGGCGCCCGCGACCTGCTGTGCGTGGCCACCGGCCACCGGGGCGTCGGCGGCGCGCTCGTCCTCGACGGCCGCCTCCACCGGGGCAGTTCGGGCCTGGCACTGGAGGTCGGCCACCTCACCGTGCACCCCGAGGGCCGCCCCTGCCACTGCGGCAGCCGCGGCTGCCTGGACGTGGAGACCGACCCGCTGGCCTTCCTCACGGCGGCGGGACGCGAACCGGGACCCGAGGTGTCCCTGCTCCAGCAGTCCATCGACCTGATCCGCCACCACTACGACGACCCGGGCGTCCGCGCCGCCACCGAGACCCTCATCGACCGGCTCGGCCTCGGACTCGCCGGTCTCGTCAACATCCTCAACCCGGACCGCATCATCCTCGGCGGCCTGCACCGCACCCTCCTGGACGCCGACCCCGGCCGCCTCCGCGCGGTCGTCGCCGACCGCAGCCTGTGGGGCCAGAGCGGTGGCGTCCCGATCCTCGCGTGCACCCTGGACCACAACAGCCTGGTCGGGGCCGCGGAACTGGCGTGGCAGCCGGTCCTGGACGATCCCCTGGGAGCGCTGACCGAACAGCGGTGACGCGGCGTCACCCCCGAGCCGGACTCCACAGCGCCGCCACCAGCGGCCGCCGCAGATCGGCCCGCCGTACGCACAGCCCGATCGGGAACGGCTCCGGCGCCGGATCGGCCGGCACCACCGCCAGCCGGTCCCGCACCGCGCTGTGCTCCAGCACCAGGCGCGGCACCACGCCCGTACCGCAGCCCAGCGCGACCAGCGTGAGCAGCCCTTCGTGGCCGTCCGGTTCACAGGCCACGTCGGGTGCCGTGCCCCGCGCGCGGAACCAGCGATCTGCGGCATCGCGGACCAGGCCGCGGTGGGGGAGGACGAAAGGCCCGTCGAGCCCGGGATCCGGCCGGTCGCGGGCCGTGACCAGGACCAGCTCGGTCACCGCGACCGTGCGGCTCACCAGCGGCTCCGGCAGTCGTGGCGGAATTCCCGCCACGGCCGCGTCGACCTCGCCCTCGTCCAGCCGGGCCAGGGCCGCCGCAGCGTCCCCGGTACGCAGATCGAGCCGCACCTGCGGGTGCGCCGCGCGGAACGGGGCCAGCAGCCCGGGCAGCAGTGCCTGACAGGCGGTCACCGTGGCGAACAGGGCGAGGCGGCCCGTGAGTTCGGCCGGGTCGGGATGCTCCTCGCGGTAGGCGCGCCACAACTCCAGTGCCCGCACGGCGTACTCGCGGAAGCGGTGCCCCTCCGCCGTCAGCGACACCCCGCGCGGCCCCCGGTCGAACAGCCGGTGCCCGAGGTCCGCCTCCAGCCGCTGCACGGTCCGGGTCAGCGTCGCCGGGCTGACGTGACAGTCCAGACTCGTCCGGCCGAAGTTGAGCGTCTGCGCCAGATGCAGGAACAGTCGCAGCTCCCGGTGATCGTCCCGCACGGCCTGCGCCTTTCATTCGGTGCAACAGGGCGCTGCACAAGTTGCGCTTGCCGCAACGCTCCGGCCGAGCCTACAACTCGACCATGACCTCGACGACCACGTACACCTCCCGCGTCTTCCCCCTCGACACCATGGACGTGCCCGGCGGCACCGAGACCGTCCTGCGGGGCGGGCGGCACCTCTTCCCGCTGCTCCCGCAGGCCTTCGCGGGGATCCGGCGCATCGGTGTCCTCGGCTGGGGACCCCAGGGACGTGCGCAGGCCCTCAATCTCCGCGACTCCCTGGCCGGCACGGACATCCGGGTGGCCGTCGGACTGCGCCCCGGCTCTTCCTCCCTCGCCGATGCCCGCGCCCACGGCTTCACCGAGGACGACGGCACGCTCGGCGACTGGCTCGCGGTCGCCGCGGACAGCGACCTGGTGATCCTGCTGATCGCCGACGCCGCACTCGCAGCCCATCACGAGGAGATCTTCGCTGCCCTCAAAGCCGGCGCCGTCATCGGCCTCTCACACGGCTTCCTGCTCGGTCATCTGCGGGAAACGGGCGGTGAGTTCCCGCCGGGACACGGGGTGATCGCCGTGTGCCCCAAGGGCATGGGCGACTCGGTGCGGCGGCTCTACGAGCAGGGCGCGCACGTCAACGGCGCCGGGATCAACAGCAGTTTCGCCGTGCACGCCGACCCCGACGGACGGGCCGTCGACCTGGCGCTCGGCTGGTCCGTGGCGCTCGGCTCGCCGTACACCTTCCGCACCACGCTCGACAGCGAATACCTCTCCGACATTGTCGGCGAACGCGCCATCCTGCTCGGCGCCGTCCACGGCATCGTCGAAAGCCTCCACACCCGCTACCGCCTCGCCGGCGACGACGAGGTGACGGCGTACGAACGGTCCTGCGAGAACGTCACCGGCCCGATCGCCCGCACCATCTCGCGAGCCGGACTGCGGGCCGTGCGCGAGGGCCTCGACCAGGCGGGCCGGGACGTCTTCGACCGGGCGTACACGGCCACCTACGCCCCCGCGCGCGAGATCGTCGCGGAGATCTACGACGAGGTGGCCGACGGGACCGAACTGCGCAGCGTGATCCTTGCCGAACGACGGCTCGGCGCACGTCCGATGAGCCGGATCGGGGGATCCCCGATGTGGTCGGTGAGCGATCGGGTGCGGGCCCGGCGCGACACCCGCGACCTGCCCGTCGACCCGTTCACCGCCGGCGTGTTCGTCGCCACCATGACCGCCCAGATCGACGAGTTCGCCGAGCGCGGGCACCCTTGGTCGGAGATCGTCAACGAGTCCGTCATCGAGGCCGTCGACTCGCTGCTGCCGTACATGCACGCGCGGGACGTGGCCTACATGGTCGACAACTGCTCCCGCACGGCCCGCCTCGGCGCCCGCCGCTGGGGCCCGCGCTTCCACGCCGCCTACGAGCAGATCGCCTACCCGGCCGCCGACCACCCGGCGGACTCGGCCCTGCTCGCGGCCTTCGCCGCCCACCCCGTGCACGAGGCCCTGGCCGCGGCGGCGAAGCTGCGACCCTCCGTGGACATCTCGGTGACCTGAACCGGTCACCGCGCGCGACTAGCCAGTCGCCGGCCGCCCGCTGAAGACAGTCGCGGACCCGGACCACGTCCGGGTTGCCGTCGGCGCCCGGCCGCTGGACCAGGAACAGCGTGTTCAGCGGCGGTTCCGCCGCCTCGTGCAGCAGGACGAGGCGGCCCGAGCCCGGGTTCTCCTCGCACAGTGAACCGGGGCGGCACGCTGTAGCCCGCGCCCGCGGTCACCGCGGACAGCACGGCGTAGAGGTGCGGCACGGTGAGCGCCGCGCGGGCGGCGAGCTGCCTGCCGAGGACCGGCCGCCAGGAGCGGCGCACGATGGACAGGTCCCCGGCGTAAGGGACCAGCGGGACGTCCCGGAGCGCGGTGCGGAGCTCGTCCCAGGACCGGCCTTCGACCCGGCGCGTCCAGGAGCGGGCCGCGACCAGCAGTGACTCCTCGTCGGTCAGCGGCGCCGAGGCCAGGGCACGGCCACGCGGTCGCCGCGTCGCGACCTCCAGGTCGTGCGGCCCGGCGCGCAGGTCCTCCGGGAGCGGATCGGTCGGCCCCTGCGTGACGCGCAACCGGACCCGGAGGCGACCAGCGGCGCGAGGGCCGGCAGCACCCGGGTGCACAGCGGCTCGGACGGCCCGGCGAGGTGGACTGGCTTGACCTGCCCGGCGCGCGCCACCGCGGCCCTCGAGCGCGGCGAGCGCGTCCAGCGGGCCGGAGACCTGGGCGGCGAGGTCGCGCGCCGGCCGGGTCGGCTCCGAGGGCGACAGACCCGTGCTGGGCGACGGTGTCGCCTTCGGCTTCGGGACCTTCGGCTTCCCGCCCCCGGACGCCCAGGTGGTCGAGTACCAGACGCCCGCCGACGGCGTCCCGGGCCGCCTGTCGTGGACGGCGCGGCAGGACGGCACCCCTCAGGAGAAGCTGGACGTGCTGCACGCCTGGCTCGTGGAGGACCTGCCCGACGGCCGGGTCCGCATCCTCACCCAGGAGACCCAGATCGGCCGCCCCGCCGCCGAACTGGCCCGGCAGACACCGAATCCGATGCTCAACGGTCCTCAGGCATGGCTCGACGGGCTTGTCCGCGCCGCTTCCGGGAAGGCTCGCGCCTGAGCGGGCAGGCTGGACCGGCAGGCGGCACGCCCGCACCGCACGAACGAGGAAGTTGACGTCATGACCGACAAGCTCACCGTGAGCGTCCTGGGCACCGGCATCATGGGCGCCGCGATGGCCCGCAACCTGGCCCGCGCCGGGCACACCGTCCACGCCTGGAACCGCACCCGTACCAAGGCCGAGCCGCTGGCCGCCGAGGGCGTGCACATCGCCGACACCCCCGCCCATGCGGTCCGGGACAGCGACGTCGTCCTGACCATGCTCTACGACGGCCCCGCCGCCCTGGACACGATGCGCCAGGCCGCCCCCGCCCTGCGCCCCGGCGCCGCGTGGGTGCAGTCCACGACCGCCGGCGTCGAGGCCGTCGGCGACCTCGCCGCCTTCGCCCGCGAGCACGGCCTGGTCTTCTACGACGCCCCCGTCCTCGGCACCCGCCAGCCCGCCGAGGCCGGGCAGCTGACCGTGCTCGCCGCCGGCCCCGTCGAGGGCCGGGCCACGGTGACGCCGGTCTTCGACGCCGTCGGCGGCCGCACCGTGTGGGCCGGCGAGGACGGGGCGGCCGGCGGCGCCACCCGGCTGAAGCTGGTCGCCAACAGCTGGGTCCTCGCCGTCACGGCCGCCGCCGGTGAGGCCCTGGCGCTGGCGAAGGCCCTCGGCGTCGACCCGCACGGTTTCCTCGACCTCATCGCCGGCGGCCCGCTCGACATGGGCTATCTGCACGCCAAGTCCGGCCTGGTCCTCGAAGACCGGCTCACACCGCCCCAGTTCGCGGTGAGCACCGCGGCCAAGGACGCCCGCCTCATCGTCGAGGCCGGTACGGACCACGGCGTCCGCCTGGACGTGGCCGAGGCCGCCGCCGCCCGCATGGAGCGTGCCGCCGCCCAGGGCCATGGCGACGAGGACATGGCCGCCGCCTACTTCGCAAGTTTCGACGAAAACCCGTCCGCCTGATCACCTTGGAGGTTCCCATGTCCAAGCCGCCGCTGCCGCCCGAGGCCGACGCCCTGCTGAGCCGGCCCAACCCGTGCGTCATGGCCACACTCCGCTCCGACGGCACACCGGTCTCCACCGCCACCTGGTACGCGTGGAAGGACGGCCGGGTGCTGATCAACCTCGACGAGGGCCGGGTCCGCCTGAAGCATCTGCGCCGCGACCCGCGCGTGACCCTCACCGTCCTCGCCGCCGACGACTGGTACACCCACGTCACCCTCATCGGCCGCGTCACCGAGATGTACGACGACGAGGGCCTGGCCGACATCGACCTGCTCGCCCGGCACTACACCGGCAAGCCCTACCCGAACCGCGTCCGCCCCCGGGTCAGCGCCTGGATCGAGGTCGACCGCTGGCACGGCTGGGGCGAGATGAAGGACAGCGACCAGGCCGCGGGCTGAGGCCGGCGGAGCACGCCGTCAGGGCCTGACGCTGTCGTAGCGGCTCACCGCGCGCTCGCTCACCGTGCCCGTCCGCGCGATCCGGACGACCGACGCGCCGGCGAGCGCGCGCGGCCCGGAGCCACACCGCGTCGAAGCTGCGCTGCGCGGACTTTGTCAGCGAGTGGGTGGGACGAACTCGGGTTGGTCGAGCAGGCGCAGCCAGCTTCCGTCGGGCTGGCGCCGGACGACCTGCGCCCGCGCGCCGGCCCCGTCCTTCGGCGGGGTCGAGGTGAGGGCGATGTCGCCGCTGATCAGCGTCGGCAGCGGTTGTTCCGGCTCGAAGCGGGGACCGTTGGCCAGCGCCTTCTCCCACAGGGCACGGATAGCCTCCCGCCCCACCGTCAGCTCGCCGGGCGGGTAGGCCATCACCGCATCCTCTTCGTAGAGCGCGGCGACCCCGGCCGCGTCACCGGCATTGGATCGTTCGACGAACAAGCGGGTGATGTCTTCGGGACGCATGGCCTTCTCGTGCTCCGGCATGAAGTTCCTCCTGACCTCGGGCTTCGGTGCTTCCCAGCGTCGCTGCCGATTGGCTCAGAAGTCCAACAGATGGATCTTCTGGAAACTAGAATCTGAAGTCATGGAGCTGAGGCAGCTGGAATACTTCGTCGCGGTCGCCGAGGAGCAGAACTTCACCCGCGCGGCCGAACGGGTGCACATCAGCCAGTCCGGCGTCAGCGCCCAGATCCGTCAGCTGGAACGCGAACTCGGTGCTGAGCTGTTTGACCGATCTGCCCGCACCGTCACCCTCACCGTCGCGGGAAGGGCCGCGCTCGAACACGCCCGCGCCGCACTCGCCGCCGCCGGGGCAGTCGGCCAGGCGGTTGGCGAGGTGACGGATCTGATCCGGGGTCGGCTCACCGTCGGGATGGTCATCGGCTGCACCCTCACCCCGCTGTTCGACGCCCTCGCGGCGTTCCATCGGGCGCATCCCGCTGTGGAGATCTCGCTGCTGGAGGACAACTCCGACCGGCTCGTCGAGGGGGTGCGCACCGGCGCTGTCGACTTGGCGCTCATCGGGACCGCAATCGCCACCCCCGACGGGCTGGACGCGCTGACCATCATCAGCGAGCGGCTCGTCGCGGCAGTCCCGGCCGGACACCCCTTGGCGAAACAGCGGCGGATCACCCTGCGCGACCTGATCGCCTACCCGATCGTGTGCATGCCGCCGGGCACCGGCCTGCGCACGGTATTCGACCAGGCCTGCGCCGCACAGAGCCTGAGACCCGCGATCACTCTGCAGGCCAGCGCAGCGGACGCCATTGCCGGCCTCGCCGCCCGCCGGCTGGCCGTCGCCGTCCTCAGCGACTCCATGGCCGCGCACTACCGTGACCGGCTCACCGCCCGCGCCATCGACGATGTCGATACGCCCGCATTGCTCGCCCTGATCTGGAAGAGCACGCACAACCCAGGGGTGCGTGAGTTGGTTGTGCACAGCCGGCAGGCATTCGCCGAGCCCGACCCCGCGACATCCCCGCGAACACGTCCGGCGACCTAGGGTCTGTCGTTTGGATCAGGTCGCAGGGAAGCGACTGTTCTGCTCGGTGCCGGCGAGCGGGGTCTGGTGCGTGCCTCTGCAAGGCGGAGGAGGGCGTCGACGCGGAGCGTCGGCAACCGACGACAACGCCGCAGAGGTGCGTGCCAGACCCCGCGTCTGCGGCGTGATCCAAACGACAGGCCCTAGCGGCCGGCGGCAGCCGCGGGACGCTGACGGTACTTCCCCGGTGGGATGCCGTACTCGCGCTTGAACGCCTTGGCGAAGGCGAACTCCGAGGTGTAGCCCGCGCGTTCCGCCACGGCTCGCAGCGGTGTGTCGCCCGAGCGCAGCAGTCGGCCCGCCGCCGTCATGCGCACCCAGGTCAGGTAGGCCAGGGGCGATCTGCCCACCAGGGCGGTGAAGCGGCGTGCGAATGCGGCCCTGGACAGGCCGACATGGGAGGCCAGCCCGTCCACCGTCCAGGGCAGGGCCGGGTCGGAGTGCATCGCCTGCAGCGCGGTGGTCACTGCGGGGTCCCGCAGGGCTGCCGCCCAGCCCGTCGCCTCCCGCCCCTCCGCAGACTTCCGCAGCCACCACGTATGCAGCAGGTACACCAGCAGCGTGTCCAGGAGGCCGGAGACGATCGCGTCGGAGCCCGGGTGCGGATCCGCCAGTTCCGCGCCTAGCAGGTCGAGGGCGGACCGGAGGCCGTGGTGTGTCCCGATCCCGGACCGGATGTGGACGACTGGAGGCAGCTCCGAGAGCAGCGGGTGCGCCCGCGACCGGTTCAACTGGTAGGCACCGCAGAGCAGCACCGTGTCCGCGTCGTCCAGACCAGGGCCGGGATCCGCCAGCACCGGCCACGATCCGTCCGGCCCCAGCGAGAAGTCCTCCAGGGGAGTGTCGGGATGGTCGGCCAGGGCGTGCCCGTAGCCGTGCGGCAGGAAGACCACGTCGCCGGACCCGAGGGCCACCGGAGCGGCTTCCCCGGGGCGCAGGAGACAGGCCGCGCCCTGGAGAGTACGACGTGGAATCCGGCGCCCTGCGAGGCGGGGAACCGCACGCCCCATGGAGCGGTCTGTGCCGTGCGGGAGGAGTGCGGTCGTCCCGTGCGCATGGCGGCGACCGCGTCGCTGAGCACATCCATGCTCGAACCGTACGGCATGCGATCCGCGAGACGATCGGACAGTAAGGGAAGACATTGCGACATGGATCGTCTCGTGGCTGATACATAGCGTCGTCTCCATGACGACTTCCCTTCACACCAAGGCGGTTCTCTTCCACGAACTCGGCGGTCCCGAGGTGCTTCGCGTCGAGGACGTGCCGCTCGGTCCGCCCGGCCCCGGTGAGGTGCTGTTCCGCGTGGACGCGATAGGCCTCAACCGCGCCGACGCCCTCTTCCGTGCGGGCACCTACTACTACGCGCCCGCCCTGCCTGGCTCACGACTCGGCTACGAGGCCGCCGGGGTCGTCGAGGCGGTCGGGCGAGGGCGTGACCGGCTTCTCGTCTGGCGACCCGGTGATGGCCGCGGCCAACTTCGACTTCGGGGTCCACGGCGTGTACGCCGAGCGGGTTGTGTTGCCGCAGGAGTCGGTGGTACATCGCCCCGCCGGCGCCGACGCCGTGACCTCGGCGGCGGCCTGGCTGACGTACACCACCGCATACGGCGGGCTGGTGGAGACCGCCGGGATGGCCCCCGGCGACCATGTGGTGATCACCGGCGCGTCGAGCGGTGTCGGCACGGCCGCGATCCAGACGGCCCTGCGGCACGGCGCGATTCCCATCGCCACCACGCGCGGCCCGCGGAAGCGGCAGCGGCTTTTGGAGCTCGGCGCGGCTCATGTGATCGCGACGGACTCCGAGGACCTGGTCGCAGAGGTCCGTCGGATCACCCGGGGCAAGGGCGCGGAGATCGTCTTCGACGCCATCGGCGGTCCCGGCTTCGCCGCACTCGGCGACGCCCTCGCACCCCGCGGCACGGCGGTGCTGTACGGCTGGCTCGACCCGCGTCCGGCGCAGTTGGGTCTGAACTGGCCCCAGACGGTTCACATGTACAACAACGGCACTCTCGTGGAACGTTCCGACCTCCGGCGGCGCGCCGCCGCATACATCGGCTCGGGACTGACCGACGGCACGCTGGCGCCCGTGATCGCCGAGACCTTCGATGGGCTGGATCACGTTGCCGACGCGCACCGGCTGATGGAGTCCAATGCGCACACCGGCAAGATCCTCGTAACCCTGTAGGGCACAGGCGGCGGCTGAACGGTGATCCAAACGAAGCCGCCTAGCGGATATCGTCCGCGTACAAGGGAGCAAACTCAGCGCCACTCCACCGCGAACGCCCGGCCCGGGTTCTCCGTGAGGATGCGCCCCACCAGGTCCTCGCCCACCGCGTGGACGAGTCGCGGGCGCACCCGGCGCAGCAGATACGGCATCCCGGGGCCGCCGCCCACCGAGCGGGCGGCGGCCGTCGTGGTGTCCGCGCCCAGCACCAGCCGGTCACTCCCGGCGTCGGCGAGGGCCCGTACCGCATCCGGCATTCGCCAGTCCGTGGCGTGGTGGGCGTGCGACGGGCCGTCAAAAGCCAGATAGCACCCGGACTCCGCCGCCTGCCGGTGCACCGCGAGGTCGGGGGAGCGGTTGAGGTGCCCGAGCACCACGCGATGCGGCGGCACTCCCAACTCCCCGCACAGCAGGTCCAGTACGTCCAGCGCCCCGGTGCCCAGCTCCAGATGCACGGCGACGGTCACGCCCGTGGCGTGATGCGCCTCGGCCGCCGCCGTCATGGTCCAGCGGGCGTGCGCGTCCAGGGCGTGGAAACCGCCCGCGACCTTGACGAGCCCCGCCCGCACCCCCGACGCCCCGATGCCCTCGGTGAGTTCGGAGACGAAGACGTCAGCGAGCCGGCCCCGAAGCCTCTTCAGGGTGTCCTCGTCGTAGTGGACGGCCTGGTGCAGCCCGGTCGCCGCGACCACATGCACCCCGGTCTCCCGGGACAGCGGCGGCAGATCGGCGGCCCGCCGCCCGAGCCCGTACGGCGTCCACTGCACCACGGCACCGCCGCCCTGCCCCCGGAACGCCACCAGCTCCGCCCGCGCCGCCGCCACGCTGCGCAGCTCCTGGCCGGGCAGCCGTGGACTGCCGAAGAACAGGTGATCGTGGGCGTCGCACACACCCAGCTCTGTGGGCGGCATGTCCCCCAGCACCGTGCGGACCGCGCTCACCACCGGCGCCCCAGGGGCAGCCGGTCCCGGCCCGGCGCCGAGAGGTGCAGCACCTCGAACACGTCGCCGTCGGCCTTGGGGGTGTCGTGCTCCCAGAGGGAGAAGTGCACCAGCTCCCAACGGCCCGTGTCGACGACGGCGGCGGCGAGCAGGGCCCCGTCCTCCACCGCCAGCCGCCGGGCCTCCCGCACCGCGTCCTCCACCGCCTCGGCCAACAGCCCCGAGGCCGGGACGGGCCGGCGCCGCCGTACCGCGAACCGAGCGTGCGAACCGGCCCCTTCCTCGTACGCGAGCCCCGTCCACTGCCGTACGGACGGCCGCCCGAAGTCGTCACTGAGCCCCTGGAACCCGCCACCCCAGAGGAAGGCGTTCATGCCGTCGACGGTGTTCCACAGATAGAAGGGCGCGTACTGGTTGACCGGCGAGCCGCGCAGACCGCGCTCGCGCATCAGATAGCCTTGAAGCCGAGCCCATCCCAGTCGTCGAGCAGATGCCCCAAGCGGGCGACCCGGCCGCGGATGACCCCCATGTCGTAGTCCGCGGGCAGGGTGAGCTCGTACTGCATGGCGTGCATTCAGGTCTCCTCAGGAGGGACGGGGCGCCAGCAGGGACAGCAAACCCCGCACACCCGCGTCGAACGCGGCGGGGGAGCCGGAGGCGCGGGCGAGGACGTAACCGCCCTGGACCGTCGCGACGACCGCCGCGGCGATCTCCCCGCCGTCCAGCGAGGGCGCGAACTGGCCCTGCTCCTTGCCCTCTTCGACGATCCCGGCGATCCGCTCGCGGAGCCAGTCGAGCGTCTCGTCGACCGGCGCGCGCAGCTCGGCGCTGGCGATCACGTCCGGGTCCATGGTCAGCCGGCCGATCGGGCAGCCCCGCAGCACATCCCGCTCGCGCCGCAGATAGGCCTCGATGCGCTCGTACGGCGTTCCCGGCCCGTCGAGTACTCCCGCGGCGGTGGCCCGCATTTCCTCGGCGGTCCGCCGGATCGCGGCCAGCGCGAGGTCGGGCTTGCCCTTGAAGTGGTGGTACATGCTGCCCTGTCCGGCGCCCGCGCGCGCCAGGACCGCCTTGGGGCTCGTGCCCACATAGCCGCGCTCCCACAGCAGCTCGCGGGTGGACTCGATCAGCCGTTCCGAGGTGCTCATGCATCTACTGTACATACCAGTAGTTACAGAATCACATCCGGGTGTCTACCCCTCAGGGCGTACGCCCACTGTCGCTGGCCGTACGACGACCAAAGGCCCCTCGCCGGGCGACTCTCGGAAGCGACAGACACGACATCGCGGCAACGCGTCCGAGGAGTTGAACGACATGCAGACCCTGGCGAACTTCGGTGACGGCGGCCCCGGCCCCTGGATCCTGCTCTTCCCGGTGATCTGGGCCCTGATCATCGGCGGCGGCATCGCACTGCTGCGCCGCACAGTGTGGCGCGGACGCCGCGGCGGCCCCTGGCGGCAGCCCACGGTCGAGAAGGACTCGCCCATCGCCGCCCTCGGCCACCGCTTCGCCTCCGGTGAGATCGACGAGGACGAGTACTGGCGCCGGCTGTCCGTGCTGAACGAGGAGTTCGGGCGCACAGCCAAGGGTGGTGGTGCGTGAAAGCCGCGCCGCCGTCGCCGCCGGGTGAGGTACGCCCGACGGCGTACCTCACCCGGCGGCAATCGCCATGCGAACGGTGGTCACCGCCCGGTCAACCGGCAACGGCGGACCGGGCGGGAGCATGTTCGGGCCGTAGCCCGTCGGCGGTGTGCCCGACCTCCGCGAACCTGCGCGCGGGTTTCTCCGGGACCGTGCGCCGCGCCCGCCGCGACGGCGCCGCCACCGCGGCGGAGGACGTCGGAAGGGTGAACCACACGACCTTGCCGGACTCGCCGTCCGGCCGGACGCCCCAGCTCTCGCTCATGGCGGCCACCATCGCGAGCCCGCGCCCGCAGGTCGCCAGCGGCTCGGCGTCGTCGACCACGGGCATCCGTGGGTCGTGGTCGCGCACCGAAACCGTGAGCCGGTCGAGCAGCAGCTCTATCTCCACGGTGCACGTCTTGTCGGGCTGGGCATGGCGGTGGACGTTGGACAACAGCTCCGTCACACCGAGCGAGGCCCGGTCGATCAGGGCGTCCAGATGCCAGTAGCGCAACTGCGCAGAGACGATTCTGCGGACCTGGCCGATCCGCGACGGCAGGGCTTGGAGCTCCACCGTGCAGTGCCTGCTTGGGTAGCTGATCACGGCTGCGACTCCCCGACGTGAGGTCCGGAAGAACACGGAGTTCGGATCCAGCAGGGCGCCTTCGTGACACTGCCGCCCGCTGTCGTGGCCGGCGGGCTGGTTCGCAGCGTTATCGCCGGTAAACCCAGAGTGACGTGAGAACAGAGTGACGCAGGGGGTGGGGTACCGCAACTCGCGGACACCTCAGTCGCCGCGCCCCGCCGCCCTGCGCACGGCCTCGATGAAGCGCCGTGCGGCCGGCGGCCCCGGCTCGCCCGGAGCGGGGTCCTGCTCGCCCAGGGTGAGCAGGTACCGATTGCCGTTGAGATCCGCCGCGGCCCGGTCATCGGGGCCGAACCAGGGCTTGGAGGCGCGCACCGCCTGCACCGGCGCGCTGTCGATCTCACTGCCGTAGCTGGTCAGCAGCTCAAGCCGGCCGTCGCTGATCCGGACCTGCCCGGCCCGGGTGAGCGAACGCAGCCGCTTCCCGATCCGCACGCCCGTGGCCCTGAACTCCGGCTCCGCCATGCCACCCGCCCCCTTGTGCGCGTCGGTGCACCGGCCCCCGCTCTGCGCGGTGCCCGGCACAGGCTCGTGTCCTGATCCAGTGTGCCCCAGTCCGGAGGCTTGCTCCGGTTGGTGCCTCGTACCCCTGCCGGTACCCCGTTCGGAGCCCCGGTCCCGCGGTGAAGTCTGCCCCCACCCGGCGTTGAGCACCAGTACAGCGGACCCTCTCTCCTGGGGGCGCCCGGAGCACATGCGCAAGTGCGCCGCCGGGAGCGCGCGCCCCCTTGCCCCGGGCCCTGCCCCTGGGGGCGCTTTGGGGGGCTCAAAGGTGCGTTTATGCAGGTGAGAAGCGTGAGGAAGGTGCATATGATCGGGGTGTCGGCCGCGTGACGCGTCGTCGGCGCGCGGCGTTAGGAGCCCCCTCGTGAGCACTCCCCAGCAGACCCGGACCGGCGTGACCCTCGACGTCGACCACAGCGACGCCGCCTACCGCACATGGCTGAAAGAAGCCGTCCGCAGAGTCCAGGCCGACGCCAACCGCTCGGCCGACACGCACCTGCTCCAGTTCCCCCTTCCGGAGCGGTGGGGCATCGACCTGTACCTGAAGGACGAGTCCACCCACCCCACCGGCAGCCTCAAACACCGGCTCGCCCGCTCCCTCTTCCTCTACGGCCTGTGCAACGGCTGGATCCGGCCGGACCGCCCGGTGATCGAGGCCTCCAGCGGCTCGACGGCCGTCTCCGAGGCGTACTTCGCGAAGCTCATCGGCGTGCCCTTCATCGCCGTCATGCCACGCACGACGAGCACCGAGAAGATCCGCCTCATCGAGTTCCACGCCGGCCGGTGCCACTTCGTGGACGACCCCCGCACGATGTACGAGGAGTCCGCCCGCCTCGCGGCCGAGACCGGCGGCCACTACATGGACCAGTTCACCTACGCCGAACGGGCCACGGACTGGCGCGGCAACAACAACATCGCCGAGTCCATCTTCCGGCAGCTGCGCATGGAGCGGTTCCCCGAGCCGGCGTGGATCGTCGCCACGGCGGGCACCGGCGGCACCTCGGCGACCCTGGCGCGCTACGTCCACTACATGCAGTACGACACGCGCGTCTGCGTGGCCGACCCCGAGAACTCGTGCTTCTTCGAGGGCTGGACCACCGGCGATCCGGACGTCACCTACGACTGCGGCTCCCGGATCGAGGGCATCGGCCGACCCCGTATGGAACCCAGCTTCGTGCCCGGCGCGATCGACCGGATGATGAAGGTGCCCGATGCGGCCAGCGTCGCCGCCGTACGGGCACTGGAGCGCGCCATCGGCCGCAAGGCGGGCGGTTCGACCGGCACGGGCCTGTGGAGCGCGCTGAAGATCGTCGCGGAGATGGTGTCCGAGGGGCGGCAGGGGAGCGTCGTGACAATGCTGTGCGACCCGGGGGACCGGTATCTCGACAAGTACTACTCGGACACCTGGCTGGCCGCCCAGGGGCTGGACATCGAGCCGTACACCGCCGCGATCGACTCACTGCTGGAGACGGGCGTCTGGCCCGACTGAGCCGAGCCCCCGGGCCCGCCGGCGCGCGGCGCTACGAGGCCGCCAGCCTCCGGTCCAGCGCCGTGACGGCGTCCCGGAACGCCTTGGCCTGGGCCGCCCGTACGGGCTTCATGGCGAGCCGGTACGCCGCCGTACCGTCGGTCGCGAACGTCCACTGCACCCGGGTCCCGGTGCCGGCCGGGGCGAGCCGCCACTCCTCGACGATCGCACGCACTCCGGGCACGTTGGTGACGTCGACGCGATAGGCGTACACCTCGGGTGCCTCCGCCGCGATGACCGACTCCCGGAACCGGACGCCGCCCATGAGCCGGATGTCGCGCCCCTTCCCGCCGTCGACCGGGTGGGCGGCCGTCACCTGGGGGAACCAGTCGACCCAGCCGGGCACGTCCTCCAGCGCCCGGTAGACCGCCTCCACCGGAGCGGAGATCTGCCGCGCGGAGACGTGCCGTACGGGCGCGATCCCGACGAAGTCGAGCCCGACCGGGCGCAGGCGGTGAGCCATGGACGAAGCCCTCCTGTACGGGAACGGGCGATGACCGGAAGCGTCACCCTAGCTGGCGGCCCGTCAGATGTCTGCCCCTTCCTCGGGCTCCCCGGCCACCACCAGCCGCCGCAGATGCTCCACGACCACCCCGCGCGCCTCGTCCGGCAGACCGGCGTCCGTCACGAGCGTGTCGATCCGCTCCAGTGACGCGAACGAGCTCAGGCCCACCTTGCCCCACTTGGTGTGGTCGGCGACCACCACGACCCGCCGGGCCGACTGCACGAGCCGCCGGTTCGTCTCCGCCTCCGCGAGGTTCGGCGTGGACAGACCGGCCTCGACCGATATGCCGTGCACCCCGAGGAACAGCAGGTCGAAGTGGAGCGCCGCGATCGCCTGGTCGGCGACCGGCCCCACCAGCGAGTCGGACGGGGTGCGCACACCGCCGGTCAGCACGACCGTGGCCGCGCCCTGCCGTGGACCCGAGGTGCGCTGCGCCGCGTGGAAGACGTCGGCCACCCGCACCGAGTTGGTGACCACCGTCAGGTCGGGCACGTCCAGCAGTTGCTGCGCCAGCGCGTACGTCGTCGTACCGCCGGACAGGGCGATCGCCGCGCCCGGCGCGACCAGCTTGGCCGCGGCCCGCGCGATGTCCTCCTTGGCGGTCAGCTCCAGCCCCGACTTGGCCTCGAACCCCGGTTCGTGCGTACTCGCCTCGACCACCGGGACAGCGCCGCCGTGCACCTTCTCCAGCACACCCTGGCGGGCGAGCGCGTCGAGGTCGCGGCGGACCGTCATGTCCGACACGCCGAGCTTGCGCGTCAGCTCGTTGACCCGGACCCCGCCCCGGCGGCGGACCTCGTCGAGGATCAGGGATCGCCGCTGCTCCGCGAGGAGGTTCTGATTCTCGCTCACGTACGCTCCGGTCCTTTCGCCGCAATGCCGTCCGACAGACCCAGCACACCTGCCCCAACCAGGACATTCTCCCCCGGCTCCGGTGCGCGGACGCCTCATCCTCGCATGTCGCGGAGCCGGTGGCGCCACCGGCTGCTTGTCGCGCTCATGTCATTGAGGGCCTCACGCGGCGCTCCGTCATGTCACGGATCGGGGAGATTCCGTGACAGGAGGTGTGCGGCGCCGCGGAAGTGGAGATCCTTGTGCCCGCACGGACAGAGCCGACGGCGTGTCACGGGGGAAGTGCGAATCAGTGGAACGTGCGCAGGAACATGCCTCGACCGGCGGGCCCGACCAGCCCGCGCAGCGGCCCGGTGAGACCGGGACCGCCCTGGAACTCCTGGTCCACGGCGTGGGCGGCACCACGCCGCAGGAGATGCTCAACGATCCGCGCACGGTGCGGATCACCGGCGACGACATCGCGGCCGTCTTCCGGCGCGCCGACGACGTCGACGCGGAGACCAGCCCCGACGACCGCCGCCGCGACGGCCCGGTGCCCGAGGCCTACGTCTGGTGCAACCTCACCTCCGGCAACGGCACCCGCGCCCTGTGGCTGTTGCTGCTGCCGTTCATGGTCGTCAACCTCGCCCACTGGATGCGCCCCAGCGCCCGGGGCCGCCGCCGCACCGTGCGCCTGTACGGCCTCCTGGTGCGGCTCGCGGGACTCACCCTGACGGTGCTGCTCGTCGCGGCGGCCTGCGAGGTCGCCCTCGACCTGGCGGCCTGGCAGTGCGCGGGCACGCGCGCGTGCGCCGACCGGCACTCCTGGCTGGGCTTCCTCTCGCCCACCGTCTCGGACGGCGGCTGGTGGAGCAGCCCCGGCCGCCGGCTCGCCCTGGCGGCCTTCGTCCCGACCGCCCTGACCGGTCTGCTGTGGTACCTGTCCCGGCGCACCTGGAGCGACTACGAGTCCCAGCAGCCGCTGGCCCGCGACCCCGAGCCCGACGAGGACGGCGACGGCCCGACCGCGCTGGGCCGGCCCGGCTTCTGGTACGGACGCCGGCTGGTGGCCCGGCTGCGCGCCGCGCACACCGCCGCCGGGCTGGTCACGGTCGCCGCCGCGGTCGCCGGCGCCGCCGCCCGCCATGACCGCGAGCCCGGCGGTCCCGCCGTACTGAACACCCTGGGCCTGCTGCTGCAGGCCGCCCTCGCGGCCTGCGCCGTCGCCGTGGTGTGGGTGGTGTGCCGCCGGGGCCGCAGCGAGAAACGCCTCGACCGGGAACTCGACGAGCGCTTCGTACGACGCCTGCCGCTCGCCGCCCTGGTCCTGCTCGCCCTCACCCTGCTGTACGCGGGATGGGAGCGCCCCGGCTGGGAGTCGGCCGGCCGGCTGCCGGGCGACGCCACCTTCGGCGGTATCGCCCTGGTCCAGGGCCTGCTCGTGATCGTCCTCGCCGGCGTCGCCTACGCACTGCACCGCACGGACCCCGACCGGCGGGCCGTGCTGCGGGGCCTCGGCGGACCGGCCGTCGCGATGCTGGCCTGCGCCCTGGGCGGGGTGATGTCCGGCGGCGTGGCGCAGCGGGTGTCCGACTGGCTGGACGGCACCGAGACGTCGATCGACGGCCCGCCGGTCCTGCTGACCTGGCAGGCGTCAGTGATCCCGCCCCTGATCGTGGTGCTCCTGGTGCTCTTCGGCTGGTTGGCCCACCGCGCCTGGCAGCTCGCCCGCGCCGAACGCGAGGCGGTGGTACGCGACTACCCGGACGAGGCCCAGGACCGCGCCCGCACCCGCCGTATCGCCTACACCCGCGCGATGGCCTCCCTCACCGACCGGGGACCCCGCATCGTCGCCGTCACCTCCGGCGTCACCCTGCTGCTCGGTGCCGGAGCCCTCGTGGGCGCCCTGACCACCGACGAGACACCGGGCGAGGCGGCACAGGGCACCTACCCCGTCGTCCACGGCGCCGCCGAGACCGCCCAGGCCCTCGGCTCCTGGCTGATCGGCCTCGGCTTCATACTCTTCGTCACCTGGGGCAGGCGCGCCTACAAGGACGCCGCCGCCCGCCGCACCATCGGCATCCTGTGGGACGTCGGCACCTTCTGGCCGCGCGCCGCCCACCCCTTCGCCCCGCCCTGCTACGCCGAGCGCGCGGTGCCCGACCTGACCTGGCGGATCGCGACCTGGACCCGCGTCACCGGCGGACGGCTGGTCATCTCCGGGCACTCCCAGGGCAGCGTGCTCGCCGCCGCCGCGGCCTGGCAACTCGCCCCGTCCACCCGTAAGCGCGTCGCGCTGCTGACGTACGGCTCCCCGCTTGAGCGGCTCTACGGCCGCTGGTTCCCGGCGCACTTCGGCCCCGCCGCGCTCGGCTCCCTGCACCGGGAGGTCGACTGCTGGCGCAACCTGTACCGGCTCACCGACCCCATCGGCGGCCCGGTGCGCCTGCCCGGCAACCACGACCTCGGCGTCGACCACGTGCCGTTGCAGGACCCCCTCTCCTACGGCCGCACCGACCTCCACCCGCTGCCCGCGCCGATCCTCGGCCACTCCGACTACCAGGCGGACCCGGCGTTCGCCGAGGAGCGCCGCAAGCTGCTGGCCCGGCTGCGACCGGGCCTGCCGGCACCCCGTCACACGGCCGAGCAGCCCTGCCCGGGCCCGGAGGCGGATCCTCAGAGCAGCTCGGGCAGGTCCTCCGCGTAGAGCAGCGTCAGGTCGTCCGTGCTCGGCTCGGGGAGCTGGGCGACCCGGCTCGCGTGCCGCTCCACCATCGCCTCGAAGGTCTGCCGGGCGGTACGGCCGTTGCCGAACGCCGGGCCCTTCGGGAGCTGAGTGAAGTACGTCCGCAGGGCCTGAGCCGCGCCCGCCGCCAGCCGGTACTCGTGCTCCTCGGCCTGCTGCTCCACGATCCGCAGCAGGTCCTCGGGGCCGTAGTCGCTGAAGGTGATGGTCCGTGAGAACCGGGACGCCACACCGGGGTTGACCGACAGGAAGCGCTCCATCTCGGCCGTGTAGCCCGCGACGATCACCACGACCGCGTCCCGGTGGTCCTCCATCAGCTTCACCAGCGTGTCGATGGCCTCCTTGCCGAAGTCGCGGCCCGCGTCCTCCGGGGACAGCGCGTACGCCTCGTCGATGAACAGCACACCGCCGCGCGCCTTCTCGAAGGCCTCCTGCGTGCGGATCGCGGTCGAGCCGATGTGCTCGCCCACCAGGTCGACCCGGGACACCTCGACCAGGTGGCCCTTCTCCAGCACACCGAGGGAGGCGAGGATCTCGCCGTACAGCCGCGCGACCGTCGTCTTGCCCGTACCGGGGGAGCCGGTGAAGACCAGGTGCCGCTTGACCGACGCCGCCTTCAGACCCGCCTGCTGCCGCCGCCGGCCGACCTCGATCATGTCGGTGAGGGCACGCACCTCGCGCTTGACGCTCTCCAGGCCGACCAGCGCGTCCAGTTCACCGAGGACGTCCTTGGAACTGCGGGCCGGCTCCTCGGGCTCCGCGACCGGGGCCGGGGGCTCCGGTTCGGTGCGCTGCCCCGGGACCGCGCCCAGCAGGCCGGGGGAGTGGCTCACCGTCTGCACTGCTGTCTCCCGCGCCGTCGGTTCCCGCAGTCCCGCGCTCTCGTCGCTGGTGCAGTCCTCCACCAGGGGGCCCGCCCCGGACGACGCGTCCGCGCCGCTGTCCGCGAACTCGTAGCCGCCGCGCGCGCACCGCTCCGTGCGGCACTTCCGCAGCGTCGTACGGCTGCCGTCGATCACATGGAAGCCGTAGCCGCCGCTGCCCGTCACCCGGCAGTTGTGGAAGCTGCCGCGGCCTCCGGCCGAGACGTACACCCCCGCCTCCGCGGGTGAGTCGATCGTGCAGCGCTCCACCGTGGGGTCGGCGCCCTTGGTGACGATGACGCCGGTCTGGGTGCCGTCCAGCGTGCAGTTGCTGAGGGTGCCGCCGCTGCCGTGGTCGCGGAACCAGGCGCCCGTCGCCGCGTCCCGGATCCGGCAGTCGTCCAGCTGCGCGGTCGCACCGTCGCTCACGGACACGGCCGTGTTGCGCACCTGCGACAGGTCGCTGTCGACGACGTCCGCGCGCGAGCCGCGGTCGAGGACGAACAGGGCGTCCGGCACGTCGTGCACCCGGCACGAGTCGAGCACCGCGGTGGCCCCGTCGCTCACCCACACCGCCGGGTAGTCGCCCGTGCTGTCGAAGATCTCGCACTGGTTGGCGTCCACGCGCGTGCCCGGGTCCCACACCGACAGGCCGTTGCGCCCGAACTGCCGCACCGTGGTGCGGGTCAGTGTGAGGACGGAGCGGGAACGCAGGTCGACCGCGTTCTCCGGGATGTCGTGGATACGGCAGTCGGCGAGCGTCAGCACCGCGTCCGTGTCGAGCGTGACACCGTCGGCCGTCGTGCGGTGCACGTCGCAGTCGGTGAGGTGCGCGGTGGCCCGGCCGGTGATCTGCACACCGCTGCCCCGGACCTCGTAGATCTCGCAGCCCACCGCCTCCAGCGCCGAGTTCTCCCCGGTCGCCGACAGGCCCGAGCCCGAGGTGTGGTGCACCCGGCAGCGCTCCAGCCGGGGGTGGGCGCCGCCGCGCACCGCCACGCCCGCCTGGCCGGCCGCGACGACCTCGCACTCCTCGAACACCCCGCCCGCACCGTCGAGTACGGCGATGCCGATGCCCGCCGGATTGTCGACCGCGCAGCGCCGGACCGTGGGCCGGGCGCTGCCGCGCACCTCGATCCCGGCCGCCGACCGCGTGACCACCCGTACGTTGCTCAGCTCCGGAGTGCCCTCCTCCACCAGCACCGCCGGGGCGGCCGCGTCCTGGCCCTCCACGTACAGGTCCTGGACCACCGCCGAGGCGCGCACGGTCAGCGGCACGCCGTCCACTGGCGCGATCCGCACCGAGCCGGGGGAGCCCTCGGGGCCGCGAAGGGTCACCGCGCGCTGCACGACGAGGTTCTCCCGGTAGGTGCCGGGGGCGACCGTGAGGACGTCTCCGTCGGCCGCGGCCTCCAGGGCGGCGGTGAGCGATGCGTACTCACCCGTGCGGCGCCGCCACCGCGACGTGCCGGTGTGCGTCACCTGGACCGTGCCCTGTGCCATGGTGTAGCTGTGCCCCCACCTCGGTCGTACTGATGGCTCGTTCGCCTTCGGGGCGCCCCCACCGGTGTCGGGACCGCGACCGGGCCGGGCCCCTCGGGCCTGCGCGCGCACGCGGCATCGAAACCGGCGCGCCCTTCCTGCTCGCTCGCGCGCGGGTTGTGCCGAACGGTTCGGCCGGACCACCGTAGCGTGCGCGCGGGTGGTGGGTTGACCAGAGCCGGAAGGCTGTCAGCTGCCGGTGCCCGTCCTGCCCCAGTCCGGGCCCGCCTTGTCCCATGCCTGGTCCCAACGGGCGTACCGGCGGCGGACCATGCGCCAGACGGTCAGCCGTCTGCCGCCCTCGACGAGACCGCCGGCGGCCAGGGCCGCGCCGAAGCCGGCGAGGACCGCGTGCGTCGACGCCGTCGCGGAGTCGAGGGGGCGGGCCACCATCCGGCCGTGCCGGTCGGTCCATATCCGGAACTCGTCGCCCTGCTGCGGGTCCTTGAGGCCGGCCAGCACCGGGCCCTGACGCGCGGTGCCGTCCGGTGCCGTCCAGTCGGCGAGGACGCGGTTGCGAAGGTCCCGGCCCGTGGAGGTCTCCGGGTCGGCGTCCAGCGGGGAGCGGTCGAGCTTGCGGACCACCGTGGCCGTCACCAGGTGCCGCGCTTCGTGCTGCTCGCGGACGGAGCGCTGGAGGGCGTCCTGGGCGGCGCCCCCGACGAGGGAACCGGCCACCGGGGCGGCCAGGAGGATCAGCACCAGGGCCGCCAGCGCCACCCAGGCCTCGGCCAGATCGGTCGCGCGGCACAACGGGTTGCGCCGCCAGCGCCAGAGCCCGCTGATCGCTCGCACCGCCTGCACCCCCTTCCCGCTCCGTGATAACCCCCGGCGGAGCCGTCCACGCGTCAACCCGGCGAAGAGAGAGCGAAATCACCTCTCACCGGCGACTCTCATGAACTTCTCACACAAGGCCAACGCCCGGGCCCATGGGGCGGTTCCCGTCCGGGGAGCCGACCTCCGGCCCGGGCTACTCGAGGATCCTTACGGGGTCACCGACCCGGATCGTGCCCCGGGACAGGGGCACCAGGTTCTGCCCGAAGACCACCTTGCCGCCGAACCGCCGGTGCCGCCCCAGGCTGTACAGGGGCTCGCGGCCGCGCTCGCCCGTGTCCTGGTCGGTGGTGGTCACCACGCACCGTCCGCAGGTCTTGGCGACGCGGAAGGCCACGTCCCCGATGGTGAGGCGCGACCAGTCGTCCTCGGCCCAGGCGTCGGTGCCCGCCACGACCACGCTCGGCCGGAAACGGGTCATGGGCAGCGGGCCCTCGCCCGCGTGATCACCCTGCGCGATCAGGGCGTTGAGGGCGTCGAGGGAGGCCGTGGTGGTGAGCAGCAGCGGAAAGCCGTCGGCGAAGGAGACGGTCTCGCCGGGACGCGCGTACTCCGGGTCGACGGGCCGGCGCGTGGCCGGGTCGTCCATGTATGCGAGACGTGCGTCGATGCCGAGATAGGCGCTGCACCAGGCGTGCGCGGCCTCGTCCTCGGCCGGGACCGCGTCGACCTTGTCGCGGAAGATCTCCACCGGCACCGTGTCCAACGGCCGGGGAACGGGCACCGTCAGGGGCTCCATGCCGGGTGCGGACAGCCGGACGCCGCCGTCCGGCAGAAGCTCGGCGGCTGCCAGTGCGAGGCGCGGCAGCCGACGCTGCGTGAGGACCTTTCCCCCGTTGTCGACCAGCGCCCAGCGCCGGTCTCCGGTCAGTCCCCAGGGCTCCACGACGGCCTCCCGGGGCGCGAGGCCCCGGACCGCCTTGACCGGATGGACGTGGATCGAGTGCAGGTGTGGCTTCCCCATGGGGCCATCGTGCCAGCCGGCACCGACAGTCCCTGGGCGGGCGGCTCAGTAACCGCGGTACTGCTGGTTGTTGTACGGGTCCTGGTAGGGAGCCTGGGCGGGCCGGGGAGCCGCGGGGCGCATCGCCTCGTAGCCCGCGCCGGGTGCCGCCGGACGCGGCTGCTGCGGCTGGGGGCCGGGATAACCGCGCGGTGCGGTGGCCTGCTGCGGGATGTACGCGGCCGGCGCCTGCTGGAGCGGGGCGGGTTGCTGCGCCTGCGGATAACCGTAGGCGGGCTGGGACGGGGCTGCCGGGAGAGCGGGCAGCGCCGACGGGAGGGCGGGCAGGTTGCCGCCCGGCGTGTCGTACTGAGCGGGGACCCGGATCGGGGCGATCTGCGGGGTGCCCCGCTCGGCGACGAGCTTGTCGTAGATCGGGGTGTCCGGGAAGGAGGCGGAGTAGTAGCCGCCGCCATAGGTGGAGCGGGGGGAGGTCATGACACATAAGTTAAGCCCACGATGTGCTGGTTGGGGAGACCGATAAGAGGGTTGTTTTCCGTGTCCGCAGTGACCGGGTATCCCCAATGCGAGCGAACTCGGCAAAAAGGGGCGCCGAACAAGGCTCCAATCGTGTAAAGGCCGAGTTCCGGGCGGGTTACCAGGTGTTGGCCGGTTGACCACCGGGGTTCTTCCGGTGGTGGGGCATGGGAGTTCGCCGCCGGGAGGAATAGGTTGTGCGAACGGAACTCGACGGACGGCCGGGATGTGCCTGGCGCGGTGACACGCAATGGGGGCGGACATGCAAATGGTGAAAGGTTCAAATACTCCGGTGCCCACCTCGGCGCTGCGGGTGGAATTGGGCTGGCGGGCCGGACCGGGGGTGCCCGACGCCGACGCCTCCGGTTTGCTGCTGGTAAGCGGAAAGGTCCGCTCGGACGCGGACTTCGTCTTCTACAACCAGCCCGCGCACTCCTCCGGCGCGATCCGGCACGAGGGCAAGCGGAACGCCGACAGCCGGGTGTCCGACACGCTCCTCGTCGACCTCGCGCGCGTGGAGCCCGCGATCGAGACGATCGTCCTCGCCGCCTCCGCCGACGGCGGCACGTTCGGGCAGGTCCCGGGCCTGTACATCGAGGTCCAGGACGCCGCCCAGGGAACACCGGTCGCCCGCTTCGACAACCCGGGCGCCACCACCGAAACCGCTTTCGTGCTCGGCGAGTTCTACCGCCGCCAGGGCGCCTGGAAGTTCCGCGCCGTCGGCCAGGGCTACAGCAGCGGACTCGAAGGACTGGCCACGGACTACGGCATCACGGTGGACGAGCCGCAACAGGCGGCCCCGACTCCGGCCCCGGCCGCGGTTCCCGCGCCTCCCGTGGTCGCGCCCCCGGCGTACACGCCCCCGCCGCCGGCCCAGCCGGTGGCCCCGCCCCCGCCGGCCGCGCCCCCTGCGGCACCGCCCGAGCCCGTCCGCCTCACGAAGGTGACGCTCACCAAGGCGGCCCCCTCCGTGTCGCTCACCAAGCAGGGCGGCACCTCCGGCGCCCTGCACGTGAACCTCAACTGGCAGGTCCTCAAGCAGTTCTCGGGGTGGAGCAGCAAGTTCGGCCGCCCGGCCGCGATGCACTCCGACCTCGACCTCGACCTGTGCGCGCTGTACGAACTCACCGACGGCAGCAAGGGCGTCGTACAGGCCCTCGGCAACACCTTCGGGGCACTGCACCAGCCCCCGTACATCCACCTCGACGGCGACGACCGCACCGGCGCCGTGTCGACCGGTGAGAACCTCACCGTCAATCTCGACCACAAGAACGCCTTCCGGCGCATCCTCGTCTTCGTCACCATCTACGAAGGCGCCCGCTCGTTCGCCGACCTGAACGCCACCGTCACCCTCCAGCCGCAGTACGGCGCCCCCATCGACTTCTCCCTCGACGAGTGCACCGTCCCCTCGCCCGTGTGCGCGCTCGCGCTGATCACCAACACGGGCGGCGACCTCGTCGTACAGCGGGAGGCGCGCTATCTCGTGCCCGAGCGCGGGGTGAGCCCGCAGCGGACCGTCGACTACGCCTATGGGTGGGGCATGAACTGGACCCCCGGCAGGAAGTGACTCCTGCCGGGGGTCGTCAGCCCTCATCGGGGACGGCGTCCGGACGGGCGTAGGTGCGGCCCTTCCAGGCCGCACCGCGTCCCCGGTAGTGCTGCACCGCCGAGTCGACCGTCATGAGGAGATAGAGGAACGCGGTGAACGGCAGCAGGGGAGCGAGCCACAGCGGCTGCCGGTAGTAGCGGAGCATCGGCACGTACGTCCCCGTCATCACGAGCCAGGCCGCCCCTCCGACGGCCGCTGCCGCCGCGTTCCCCGTCGCCAGGCCGGCCACGAGCGCCACCGGCGGCACCAGATACACCAGCGCCAGCCCGGCGACCGTCCCGGCCAGCAGCAGGGGGTTGTGCCGCAGCTGGGCGTACGCGCTGCGCGACACCATCCGCCACAAATCACCCAGCCGCGGATACGGCCGGACGCTGTCCACCCGGTCGGCCAGTCCCAGCCAGACGCGACCCCCGCTGCGCTTCACCGCCCGCGCCAGGGCCACGTCGTCGATCACGGCGTGCCGGATCGCGTCCGGGATCCGCGCCCCTTCGGCGGCCTCCGTCCGCAACAGGACGCAGCCACCGGCCGCGGCCGCCGTCCGGGTCCCCGCCCTGCCGATCCGGCGGAAGGGATACAGCTGCGCGAAGAAGTACACGAAGGCGGGCACGACGAACCGTTCCCACGTGCTCTCCACCCGCAGCCGGGCCATCTGCGAGACGGCGTCGAACCCACCCGCCCCGGCCGCGGCCACCAGCTCCCGCAGGCTGTCCGGCGCGTGCGCGATGTCGGCATCCGTCAGCAGCAGGTACTCGGGGCCACGCGCGCGTGCCAGGCCGATGCCGTGGCGCACCGCCCACAGCTTGCCGGTCCAGCCCGCGGGCGGCTCGCCCGGCGAGTCCACGGTCAGCGGCAGCCCGCCGTGCCGGCGCGCCAGTTCCCGCGCCAGGTCACCGGTGCCGTCCGCACTGCCGTCGTCGACGAGGAACACCTCCGCCCGCCCCGGATAGTCCTGCCGGAGCAGCGACGGCAGCGCGGCGGGCAGCACCGCCGCCTCGTCGCGGGCCGGGACGACGACGCACACGGATGGCCACGCGTCCGGTTCCCGGCGCGGCGGCAGCCGCACATCCGTGCGCCAGAAGAAGCCCTGACAGAGCAGCAGCCACAGCCAGGCGAGAAGTGATCCAGCGGCAGTCCACACAACGGCGCTCACGCGCGCAGTCTGCCCCACCGGAACTGCCAGGGACCGCTCATCGTCTATCGTGACCGGGTGAAGATCGCGCTCATGGACTCCGGAATCGGTCTGCTGGCGGCCACCGTCGCGGTTCGGCGGCTGCGCCCCGACGCCGATCTCGTGCTCTCCCTGGACCCCGACGGCATGCCGTGGGGCCGGAGGACCACGGAAGACCTGACCGAGCGCGCCCTGGCCGTCGCCGAGGCGGCCGCAGCGCGCCGCCCCGACGCCCTGATCGTCGGCTGCAACACCGCGACCGTGCACGCGCTCACCGCCCTGCGCGCCCGTCTCGAACCGGAGATTCCGGTCATCGGCACCGTCCCGGCGATCAAGCCGGCCGCGGCCGGCGGCGGACACCTCGCCATCTGGGCCACCCCGGCCACCACCGGCAGTACATACCAGCGCACCCTGATCCGGGACTTCGCCGGCGGGGTCCCCGTCACCGAGGTGCCCTGCTGGGGCCTCGCCGAGGCCATCGAACGCGCGGACGAGGCGGCGATCGACACCGCCGTGTCCGCGGCCGCCGCACTGACCCCCGAGGAGGTGACCACCGTCGTCCTGGGCTGCACCCACTACGAACTGGTCGCCGAGCGAATCCGGGCCGCCGTCCAGCGCCCCGGCCGGCCGCCCCTCGTGCTGCACGGCTCCGCGGGCGCCGTGGCCGCGCAGGCCCTGCGCCGGCTCGGCGAGCAGCCCGCGCCGGGGGCCACGCCCCACGGCACCCTGACCGTCCTGCTGAGCGGACGCGAGGGCGCGCTGCCCGCACCCGCCCTGGCGTACGACGAAGGGCGGCTGTTGCGGGCGGTCACGCCGGCCGGCTGACCGGCACCGGTCTCACCGAGCGGCGTCGGCGGGCCGGATCCGCCGCGCCGGCCGGCGCAGTCACGCTCCGCCATGAGGTACCAGCAGAGTGAAACCTGAGTAACCTCATAGGCATGAGGGACCACCGCCACGGCGAGAACGCTCCCCACGAGCACCCAGACGTCTGGACCGGCCGGGCCACCAACCGGGTCCAGTGGCTGCTGGCGCTCGTCGGCGCCGCCTGCATGGCGCTGGGCATTGAACTGGCCGTCGACTCGGCGTGGACGTCCGGCATCGCCCCGCTGGTCATGGCCGTGGTCGGCTGCATCGCCGCCGGGCTGCTGGTCCTCTTCGGGACCCTCGCCTTCGTGCACGTCGCCCTGCGGGTCGACGAGGAGCACCTCGAGGTGCGCTGCGGCCACATCGGAGTGCCCCGCCGCCGTATCCCGCTCTCCCATGTGGTGGGCGCCACCTACACCTCGAACGTCACTCCCCGCCACTGGGGTGGCTGGGGCTATCGATGGCGGCCGGAGATGGGCACCGCGGTGGTGGTACGACGGGGCGAGGGTGTCGTGCTGGAGCTGTGGGACGGACACACCTTCACGATCACCGTGGACGACGCGGAGGCGGCCGTACGGGTGATCAAGGAACGGCTGGGGCGGACGAAACCGGGCGCTCCAGCGCACTGAGCGGACGTCCGGTCACCACGCCGGGGTGCGTCCGGCGCCCCGGGGACGCGTGTGCGGCGTGTGGCTCGACGGTTCGTCGGTGAGGGGCCGGGCCGTGGCCATGCCCGCCAGCAGGCCCGCACCCACCGACACCGCGGTGAAGCTGAGCGCGTTGCCGATCGCGGCGATGGCCGCGAGCGCCGCCAGGGCCGCGCCCGCGGTCAGCGCCACCGGGGTCGGCCGGGGACCGCGCCACAGCGCGTACAGCACCCAGCCGAACGCCGCCGCCAGCAGGGCCACACCGACGATGCCCTGTTCGGCCGCCTGCTGCAGGGGCGCCGAGTGGGGCTTGCCGTCGGACAGCAGTGACTGCACGGACGTCGTGCTCAGCTCCCCGAAGCGGCCCGGGCCGACCCCCAGGGCGGCGTCGTCGCGCAGCAGCTGCCACGCGTCCTGCCAGAGCTGTACGCGGTGCGGCGTCAGCCGCTCTTCGACGGCGGCCACGAGCCCGCCCGGTACGGCCCGCGCCGCGACCGCCCAGGTCACAGCGGTCACCAGGACGGCGACCGCGCCCAGTGCGGCGAGGCCGGCGCCGCGGTGACGGGTGCGGCCGGCGGCCAGCGAGCACAACAGCACCGCGACGCAGGTGACGCATCCGGTGGCCGAGCCGAGCACGGCCGCCAGCACCGCCGCCCCGGCGGCCAGCAGCCGCAGGCCGAACCGCACGACCGGAACGCGAGCGGCCCAGGCCGCGCAGCACGCGGCACCGGCCGACAGCGTCAGCACGGCAGCCGTCGCCCCGGCATGCCCGAGCGGTGTGGTGATCTGCGGGCCCGGCGCGAGATGTGGAACGGCCATGGTCAGCCCCATACCGGCCAGTGCCCCGGCGCAGGGCGCGCCGACCGGCAGCAGCGCCCCGCCGATCCGCCCGGCGGCGTATCCGGCCGCCACGGCCAGCACCGCGAGCAGCACACCCTCGGGCCGGCCGTCGTGCACCGCCGCCGTGATCAGGGACCAGCCGGCGCAGGCCCCCAGCACCACGACGCCCGCCGCGTCCACAACGATCGGTCTCTCACCGTCCGCGTCCTGCCCGGACGCAGACGTCAGCCCACTGGAACCCACCCCGCCCCGCCCCCCCCGCACCACGTCGCCCCCGACCTGTGAAGACCCCGGCCGCACGGGCCGCCACCGGCCGTACGACTGAGGCTTCGGCACACCGTAGCCGCTGGTGGACGGTTTGTGGATGTGTCGTGACGAAATGAGCAGGAACGTTGCGGCAGATACGCGGCGACGCCCTGCGCGGCCGGGCGGGGGAGCCGTGCCGGCCGCTGGGCGGGGCGGGGGATGCGCCTGAGGCCGGGCGGGGACGGGGATGGTGGGAGGCCGGGCAGGACGCGGGGGAGAGTGGAGTGCCGTCGGCAGGGCGCGGGCCGGGACAGTGGAGCGCCACCGTCCGTGCGCGGGCGGGGACGGTGGAGAGCTGCCGTCCGGGCCCGCAGTGGGTGACGCCGTCTCGTGGACCGCGCTGTCGGCGTCAAGGTCGCTCGCCTTACACTCCGGGAGTGACCGTCACCGCAACCTCCGTCGACGAGTCGGACCAGCTGGAGCCGCGGATCGCGCCTGAGGCGCGGACCTGGGCCCGGCGGCTCGTACGTCTCCTCCCGGCCGCCGCAGCCGCGCTCTCCGGCCTGCTCCTCTACGTCAGCTTCCCGCCCCGCACCCTGTGGTGGCTGGCCCTGCCGGCTTTCGCGATCTTCGGCTGGGTGCTGCGCGGCCGTGGCTGGAAGGCGGGGCTCGGTCTCGGCTACCTCTTCGGCCTCGGCTTCCTGCTGCCGCTGCTGGTGTGGACCGGAGTGGAGGTCGGACCGCTCCCCTGGGTCGCCCTGGTGGCGATCGAGGCGCTCTTCGTCGCACTGGTCGGCGCCGGTGTCGCCGTCGTGTCGAAGCTGCCCGGCTGGCCCGTGTGGGCGGCCGCCGTCTGGATCGCCGGCGAGGCGGCACGCGCGCGCGTGCCCTTCGAGGGCTTTCCCTGGGGGAAGATCGCGTTCGGGCAGGCGGACGGTGTTTTCCTGCCGCTCGTCGCGGTGGGCGGCACACCGTTGCTCGGTTTCGCGGTGGTGGTGTGCGGCTTCGGACTGTACGAAGTCGTCCGCCTCGCGGTGGAGACCCGGCGGACCGGGACGGTGCGGCGGGCCGCGGTGGCCGTGAGTCTGCTGAGCCTGGCCGTCCCGGTCGTGGCGGCCGTGGCGGCCCGGCCGCTGGTCAGCGACAAGGCCGAGGACGGCAGCGTGACCGTCGCGGTGATCCAGGGCAACGTGCCCCGGGCGGGGCTGGAGTTCAACGCCCAGCGGCGGGCGGTACTGGACTACCACGCGCGCGAGACCGAACGCCTGGCCGCCGAGGTCAAGGCCGGCAAGGTCGCACGGCCCGACTTCGTGCTGTGGCCGGAGAATTCCTCCGACATCGATCCGTTCGCCAACCCCGACGCCCGTGCCGTGATCGACACGGCGGCCAAGGCCGTCGGCGTGCCCATCTCGGTCGGCGGCGTCGTCGAGCGGGACGGCAAGCTCTACAACGAGCAAATCCTGTGGGACCCCGCGAAGGGCCCCGTCGACACCTACGACAAGCGCCAGATCCAGCCGTTCGGCGAGTACCTCCCGCTGCGCTCGCTCATCGGCGCGATGAACGAGAACTGGACGGCAATGGTCCGCCAGGACTTCAGCCGGGGCACCAAGCCGGGCGTGTTCACCATGGACGGCGCCAAGGTCGGTCTCGTCACCTGCTACGAGGCCGCCTTCGACTGGACCGTGCGCTCCGAGGTCACCGACGGCGCCCAGATGATCTCCGTGCCGAGCAACAACGCCACCTTCGACCGCAGCGAGATGACCTACCAGCAGCTCGCCATGTCCCGCGTCCGCGCGGTCGAGCACAGCCGGACCGTGGCGGTGCCGGTGACCAGCGGTGTCAGTGCCTTCATCATGCCGGACGGGAAGATCACACAGCGGACCGGCATGTTCGTCGCCGACTCACTGGTGCAGAAGGTGCCGCTGCGCTCCTCGCAGACCCCCGCCACACAGCTCGGCGTCCTGCCGGAGATCGCCCTCGTGCTGGTCGCGGCCGGCGGACTGGGCTGGGCCGTCGGCGCCGGTCTGCGCGGGCGACGCGCCGGTGACGTGTAGCCGTACGCCGGACGCACACCGCCTGAAACGCGCCGGGCCGCCGGAACCGGCCCTTTAGGGTCGACGGCATGGCTACTCCTGACTTCATCCGCACCCTCCGTGCCTCGGCCGGTCATCAGCTGCTCTGGCTCCCCGGAGTCACCGCCCTCGTCTTCGACGACGAGGGCAGAGTGCTGCTCAACCGCCGGTCCGACACGCGCCGGTGGTCCGTGATCGGCGGCATCCCGGACCCGGGGGAGCAGCCCGCGGCGTGCGCGGTGCGGGAGGTCTACGAGGAGACGGCCGTGCGCTGTGTCGCCGAACGGGTCGTCCTCGTCCAGGCCCTGGACCCCGTCACATACGACAACGGCGATACCTGCCAGTACATGGACATCACCTTCCGCTGCCGGGCCGTCGGCGGCCAGGCGCGAGTCAACGACGACGAGTCGCTGGACGTGGCCTGGTTCGACATCGACGCCCTGCCCGAGCTGAACGAGTTCGGGCTGTTGCGGATCAAGCAGGCCCTGTCGGACGCACCCACATGGTTCGACCCCACTGCATCCGGCTGAACTGTAGGGCGTGACCACATGGGGCGGAGCAGAAGTGCTGCCTAGGGTCGAGGCATGACCGCGCCCCGTGTCCTTCCGGCTCCCCACGCCTTGCCGCTCGACCTCGGCGGCCGCACCGCGCTCGTCACCGGCGCCGCCGGCGGCATAGGCCGTGCCTGCGCGCTGCGGCTCGCGGCCGCCGGGGCGAAGGTGAGAGCGGTCGACCGGGACGCCGCGGGCCTGGAGGCGCTCGCCGGACAGGGCCGCGACCTCGCGGGCACCGTGGAACCGCACGTCCTCGACCTCACCGACCTGGACGCCGCCGAACTCTCCGCCGCGGGCACCGACGTCCTCGTCAACAACGCCGGGCTCCAACTCGTGTGCCCCATCGAGGAGTTCCCTCCCGACGTCTTCCACACGGTGCTCACCGTGATGCTGGAGGCACCCTTCCGGCTCATCCGCGGCGCCCTGCCCCACATGTACGGACAGGGATGGGGCCGCATCGTGAACGTGTCGTCCGTCCATGGGCTGCGCGCCTCGGCCTACAAGTCGGCCTATGTGGCCGCCAAACACGGGCTGGAGGGACTCTCCAAGACCACCGCCCTCGAAGGCGCAGCCCATGGTGTCACCTCGAACTGTGTGAACCCCGCCTATGTGCGCACCCCACTGGTCGAGAAGCAGCTCGCCGACCAGGCCCGGGCGCACGGCATCCCCGAGGAGCGCGTCCTGTCCGAAGTGCTGCTCCAGGACAGCGCCGTCAAGCGGCTCATCGAACCGGAGGAGGTCGCCGAGGCCGTGGCGTATCTGTGCGGTCCGCAGGCGTCCTTCGTCACCGGTACCTCCCTCGTGCTCGACGGCGGCTGGACCGCCCACTGAGCGGCCCTGAGCGTCCGTGGGGAGTTGTCCACAGGGCTGACGGGACGGCCCGGTCATGGTGGATCCTGTGAGCATGTCCAGCGATCACGTGCAGTCACCCGAGCGCTCCGCCGGCATCGCCGAACCGCCACCGGCCGACGTCGAGACGCCGTATCTCGATCTCCTGGCCCGGGGCGCGTCCGCCGACGCCTACGAGCAGCCGGTGCTGCTCGCGCGCGCCGAAGGGGTCCCGGCTGAGCGGATCGCCGCGCTCCAGCGAGCCAAGCCGCTCGCCTTGCGCGTGTGCTCGGAGCTGGAGGGACGGCGCCGCCGCGAGGCCGAGCTGTCCGCCCTGTTCGAGACCGCCCACGACCTCGCCGGGCTGCGCGACCTGGACGCCGTACTCCAGGCGATCGTGCAGCGCGCCCGGTCGCTGCTGGGCACGGACGTCGCATACCTCAGCCTGAACGACCCGGCGAGAGGCGACACCTACATGCGGGTCACCGAGGGCTCGGTCGCGGCCCGGTTCCAGCAGCTGCGGCTCGGCATGGGAGAGGGGCTCGGCGGCCTGGTCGCACAGACCGCACGCCCCTATGTCACCGACGACTACTTCAAGGACGACCGGTTCCAGCACACCCTCACCATCGACGCCGGCGTGCGGGACGAGGGGCTCGTGGCCATCCTGGGCGTGCCGCTGACACTCGGGCACCACGTCATCGGCGTGCTGTTCGCCGCGGACCGCCGCGCCCGGGTCTTCGAGCGGGAGCAGATCGCCCTGCTGGGCTCCTTCGCCGCCCTCGCCGCGGCCGCCATCGACACGGCCAACCTGCTCGCCGAGACCCGGTCGGCCCTCGCCGACCTGGAGCGGGCCAACGAGATCATCCAGGACCGCAGCGGCGTCATCGAGCGCGCCTCCGACGTGCACGACCGGCTCGCCGAGCTCGTCCTGCGCGGCGGCGGGGTCCACGACGTGGCCGCCGCCGTCTCCGAGGTCCTCGATGGCACGGTCGAGTTCGCCGAGGCCGCCGCGGCACCGGCCGAGGCCCTGGAAGCGTCCCGGGCGGAGGGCCACGCGGTGCGGCACGAGGACGACTGGATCGCCGCCGTCGCCGCAGGCGGAGAACTGCTCGGCGCACTCGTGCTGTACGGCCACCCCGGGCTCGACCCCGTCGACCAGCGCACCCTGGAGCGTGCCGCCATGGTCACCTCCCTGCTGCTGCTCGCCCGCCGGTCCGCCGCCGAGGCCGAACAACGCGTCCGCGGCGAGCTCCTGGACGACCTGCTCGACGCCCGCGACCGCGACCCGCGCCTGCTGCGGGAGCGCGCGACCCGCCTCCACGCCGACCTCGACACGGTCCACGTCGTGCTGGCCGCGCGTCCGGAGGGCGACGCGCCCGACGCCGACCAGGAGGCGGACGCCCGCAGACGCCTCGCCGCCGCCGCGTCCCACCTCGCCGCGACCCGGCAGGGCCTGGCCGCCGCACGCGACGGCGGCACCGTCCTGCTGCTGCCCCTCGGCCCAGGCGACACCGCCACCGAACTGGCCCGCCGCGCCGCCCGGCACCTGGGCACAGCGGTCCACGCACCGGTCACCGTCGGCGCCTCCGCACCCGCCGAGAACCTCGCCACCCGCCCCGACTCCGTTGCCACGGCCTACGCCGAGGCCCGGCGTTGCCTGGACGCCCTGCGGCTCCTCGGCCGCTGGGGGGACGGGGCCGCCGCCGAGGACTTCGGCTTCCTGGGGCTGCTCCTGGCCGGAGACCGGGACATCCCCGGCTTCGTCGACCGCACCATCGGCCAGGTCGTCGACTACGACCGACGACGCGGCACCGAACTGCTGCGCACCCTCGACGCGTACTTCGCCTGCGGCATGAGCCCCGCCCGCACCAAGGACGAACTGCACGTCCATGTGAACACGGTCGCCCAGCGTCTGGAGCGCGTCGGCCGCCTCCTCGGCGACGACTGGCAGAGCCCGGCCCGCGCCCTGGAGGTCCAACTCGCCCTGCGGCTGCACCGGTTGTCGGCGCGGCACTGACCCCCGTAGGCGGGCCCCTGTAGGCGGGGCGGACGCACGGGGGCCGGTGCCGGGACGCCTCAGGGGGTCCGTGCGTCCGCCGCCGGTGCCGCGGTCCGGTCCGCGTCGGCGGGAGGGGCGACATCGGCCAGATCCCGGTGACGGGTCTCCTTGGCCGCCGCCACCGCGACGACCGTGAGCACGGCGGCGGCGATGACGTACAAGGCGATCGGCGTCGAGCTGCCGTAGTCGGACAGCAGCGCGGTGGCGATCAGCGGCGCGGGCGCGCCCGCCGCGACCGAGGCGAACTGGGCGCCGATGGACGCGCCGGAGTAGCGCATCCGCGTCGCGAACATCTCGGAGAAGAACGCGGCCTGGGGCGCGTACATCGCCCCGTGCAGCACCAGCCCGACCGTGACGGCGAGGATCAGGTTGCCGAAGCCGCCGGTGTCGATCAGCGAGAAGAACGGGAACATCCACAGCCCGACCCCGACAGCACCCACCACATAAACGGGACGACGGCCGATCCGATCGGAGAGCGCGCCCCACGCCGGGATGGCGGCGAAGTGCACGGCCGAGGCGATCAGTACGGCGTTGAGCGCGGTCTGCTTGGAGACGCCGGCCGAGGTGGTGGCGTAGACGAGGATGAACGCGGTGATGACGTAGTAGCTGATGTTCTCCGCCATGCGAGCGCCCATCGCGACCAGGACGTCACGCCAGTGATGCCGCAGCACGGCGACCAGCGGGAGCTTCTCGGCAGCCGCGGCCCGGTCCGCCTTGCGGGCCTCGGCCTGTGCCAACGCCTGCTTGAAGACCGGCGATTCATCGACAGACAGACGAATCCACAAACCGACGATCACCAGCACGCCGGAGAGCAGGAACGGGATCCGCCACCCCCAGCTGCCGAACGCGGCGTCCGACAGCACGGCGGTCAGCAGGGACAGCACACCGGTGGCGAGGAGTTGCCCCGCCGGCGCGCCGGTCTGCGGCCACGAGGCCCAGAACCCACGCCGCCGCGCGTCCCCGTGCTCCGACACGAGCAGCACGGCACCGCCCCACTCGCCGCCGAGCGCGAACCCCTGGATCAGCCGGAGCACGGTGAGCAGGACCGGCGCGGCCGTCCCGATGGTGGCGTGCGTCGGCAGCAGTCCGATCGCGAAGGTCGCCCCGCCCATCAGCAGCAGACTCAGCACCAGCAGTTTCTTGCGCCCGAGCCGGTCGCCGTAGTGCCCGAACACCAGCGCACCCAGCGGCCGGGCGGCGAACCCGACCGCGTACGTCAGGAACGACAGCAGCGTGCCGACGAGCGGGTCGGAGTCCGGGAAGAACAGCTTGTTGAACACGAGCGCGGCGGCGGAGCCGTAGAGGAAGAAGTCGTACCACTCGATGGTGGTGCCGATGAGGCTGGCGGGGGGTGGGGGAGCGGGTGTTGCGGAGGTCATGCGCGCCACTTCCTCGTGTGCGGTGGGGACGGGTAGGTGTCGGAACACCGTTCGCGGTCGGTGTGTGCGTGCCGCCCCTATGCAGGGTTTCGCGGGCCGTTTAGAGGGCTCGCTCGGTGGCAGATCGGACAGTGTCCGTGTTGCGTCTCGGGATGATTTAGCGATGGCGTGCTGACTCCCGTGCCGGTTTGGTGCTGACTGCCTGGTCCTGCATGAAGCTGAGACCTGGAAACATGAGGATGAGAACGGAATGGTGGGCCTGTGCATGGTGCGGCGCCCGCGAGCGATCACCGTCTGCGCGGTTGCGTGGCGCGACACCCCGGCCGCGCGTGCCGGAGTCGGCGACAGCTCAGGCGCCCTGACCGTGAGCTGCTTTCCGTGAGTGTGCTTGTTGATGGGGGCCGGATTCGGCGGACTGGCCGAGAGCCTGGGAAGCCGATTGGTAGGAGGATGGCGGGAAGGGAGCGTCGGGCCTGGACCGGGACGTCGCTCTTTGGGCTGAGGCTGTGGATGGGTGTGATCCCTGTGCGCCCTCGTGGTGGTGGGCGACTTGGCTAATCTGCACGCGTGACCACCGACTTGACCCTCCTGCCGCGTGTCGCCCATCGCGGACAGGAGATCACCGCGCCCCGGCTCCGCGGCCTCCTCGCGCTGCTCGCCGGCGACTTACGCACGGGCTGCAGCACCGAGCGCCTTGTGGCGGGGCTGTGGCCGGACGAGTTGCCGGAGCGGCCGGCGAAGGCGGTGCAGGTCCTGGTGTCCAGGGCGCGGGCGCAGTTGGGCGCGGACGTCATCGCCGGCACACCGACCGGATACCGGCTCACCTTCGCCGAGGACCAGGTCGACAGCTCCGCCCTGCTGCTGCACGCCGCCGCGAGCGCGGACCGGGCCAGGGCCGGGGACCACGCGGGATCGCTGGCCGAGGCCGAGGCCGGGCTCGCGCTGTGGGAGGGCACCCCTGACGAGGCGTACGACACCGACGACCCTGTGGCCGCGCTGCGCGCCGAGCGCGCTCCCGTCCGCGGCGCTCTCGTTCGCGCGCGGGCGCTCGCGCTCGCCCGCCTCGGACGGCGCGCGGAGGCGGCCGGGCCGCTGGCCGTGGCCGCCTCGGAGCATCCGCGCGACGAGGAGGTGCTCGTCGAGCTGCTGCGGGTCGAGGCGGCGACGGCGGGCCCGTCCGCCGCGCTGACGCGGTACGAGGCGTACCGCCGTGAGCTCCGCGACGAGCTCGGCACGGATCCGGGCGCCACGCTCAAGGCCGTACAGCGGGAGCTGCTGCGCGGCGAGGCACCTGTGGTCCGGCACGGTGTGCCGCACGAGCCGAACCCGCTTCTCGGGCGGGACGAGGACATCGCGGCGGTGCGGCGGCTGCTGAGCGCCTCCCGCGCCGTCACCGTCGTCGGTCCCGGTGGCCTCGGCAAGACCCGGCTCGCGCACGCTGTCAGCCGCCGGGCCGAGCAGCGCGTGGTGTACTTCGTGCCGCTCGCCGGCGTCACGGCGGACGAGGACGTGGCCGCGGAGGTGGCCTCCGCGCTCGGCGCGGGCGAGGGGCGGGCCGGCGCCCTGAGCGGCCACGCCTCGGCCGACCCGGTGTCCGGCATCCTCGGCGTGCTCGGCTCCGGGCCCGCTCTGCTGGTCCTCGACAACTGCGAGCAGGTCATCCGGGGCGCCGCCGACCTCGTACAGGCCCTGGTCTCGTCCTGCAAGGACCTGCGGGTGCTCGCCACCAGCCGGGCCCCGCTGGGCCTCACCTCGGAGGCGGTGTACGCGCTTCCGGAGCTCGGTCTCGGCACCTCGGTCGAACTGTTCACCCAACGGGCCCGGGCCGCCCGTCCCGGAGTGGAACTGCCACCGGACGCGGTGGCCGGGCTCTGCCGCCAGCTCGACGGACTGCCGCTCGCCGTCGAGCTGGCCGCGGCCCGGGTGCGGGTCCTTTCGGTGCCGGAGATCGCCCGCCGCCTCGGCGACCGGTTCGCGCTGCTGCGTGGCGGGGCGCGGGACGTGCCGGAGCGCCACCGCACGCTGCACGCGGTCGTGGACTGGAGCTGGAACCTGCTCGACGAGGACGCCAGGGCGGCGCTGCGCACACTGTCCGTCTTTCCCGGCGGCTTCTCCGCCGAGACGGCGGAGCAGGTGCTGGGCGAGGACGCGCTGTTCCTGCTGGAGCAGTTGGCCGACCAGTCGCTGCTCACCGTCGCCGACACCCCGGCCGGCGTGCGGTTCCGGATGCTGGAGACCGTACGGGAGTTCAGCGCGTCACGGCGCGCGGAGGCGGGCGAGGACGAGGAGGCCATCGGCCGGTTCCTCGCCTGGGCGCGGGACTTCGGGGTCGCGTACCACGACTGGATCTTCGGCTCGGAACCTTCCCCGAGCTCTCGGCTCCGCTCGGGCAGGGAAGGTCCCCTTGCCGCCCGGGAGCGGGTCAGGGCCGAGCAGGACAACCTCGTGCCGGCCCTGCGGCACGCCCTGGCCCGTACGGACGGCCCCACCACCGCCGCCCTCACCGCCGTCCTCGCCGCCCTGTGGTCCACCGGCTCCGACTACCCCCGCCTCACCGCCCTCGCCGCGGACACCGGCCCACCGCTGTCGCGCTACCGCCCCGAGCCCGAATACGTCGAAGTCGCCCGCGCCGCCGCGGTGTTGTGCACGGCGAGCCTGTTCATGGGCTACGGCCCGCACGTCGTACGCCAGCTCGTCACCCTCCGGCGCCTGCCCCCGGCCCCGCCGGACACGCTGCTGCGGGCCGTCGCGGCAGTGCTGAGCGCCGTTCCCGAGATGCTGCCTCCCGACTACGAAGTGCTGCGCAAGCTCTGCGACAGCGAGCAGCCGCTGCTCGCCGGCGTCGCCGAGTGCGTCGCCACCTACGTCTGGGAGTACGAGCACGACATCGACCGCGCGCTCGCCTCGGCGCGCCGGATCATCACCGCACTGGCACCGGTGGACAACCCGTTCCTGCGGGTCATGGGCTATGCCCGGCTGGGCGAGCTGTGCTTGAAGACGGAGCAGGGCGAGGCCGCGTACGGGTACCTCAGGGCGGTGCTCGAGGCGCTGCCGCGGCTCGGCGGCGAGCACGACTTCATCGGCGTCCGCTGGGGCCTCGCCCTCGCCTGCCTGCAGCGCGGCGACCCCGATGAGGCCGAGTACTGGCTGCGGCAGGCGGAGGGCGACAACACCCGGCAGGACGACGACTTCTCCGACCTCGGCGGCCGTGCCGAGATCGCGCTCGCCCGCGGACTGACCGAGGTCGGACTCGGCTTGTGGCGCAGCGCCGCGGAGCAGGTGGCCGAGTTCGGCTCGATGCACAGCGGCGACCCCTTCCTCGACCGGTGGGCCCTGCAGATCCAGTCGGTGGCGGTGACGGCGCATGCGCACGCCGGCCGCCTGGAGCTGGTCGCGGAGCCGGTCCACCGGCTGCGGCTGGGGCTGCGGACCCTGCTTTCCGGTCCGTCCGGCTCACCCATGGATCTCCATCTGTTCGGGACGGTGCTCCACGCGCTCGGCATGGCGGGGCTCGCCTCCGGCGACGCCCGTGCCGTGCGGATGATCGCGCTGGCAGAACGGCTGCGGGTGCTGCGCGAGTTCCAGCCGACGATGTCGGCGGACCGCGCCCGGAGGGCGGCCGAGGAGGCCGACAGGACGGCGTACGCCGACGCCGTGTCGGAGTACGCCGCCCTGGGGCGGGACGAGCTGCGGGAGGCGGCCCGCGCTGTCATGGCGGTTACTTCGGGTCGCGGTTGAACAACGCCGTCGACCAGCGGTAGCCGAGTGCGGTCAGGCCGACGCACCAGGCGATCGCGATCCATCCGTTGTTGCCGATCTCGGTGCCGAGCAGCAGGCCGCGCAGGGTCTCGATGGCGGGTGTGAACGGCTGGTACTCGGCGATCGGCTGGAACCAGCCCGGGATCGCGTCGATGGGGACGAAGGCGCTGGAGATGAGCGGGAGGAGGATCAGCGGCGTTGCCATGTTGCCGGCCGCCTCGGGGTTCGGGCTGGCCATGCCCATCCCGACCGCGATCCAGGTGAGCGCCAGGGTGAACAGCGCGACCAGTCCGAAGGCCGCCAGCCACTCCAGGGCCGTGGCGTCCGTGGACCGGAAGCCGATGGCCACGGCGATGGCACCGACGAGGACCAGGCTGGCGAGCACCTGCAGCACGCTGCCGACGACGTGCCCGACGAGCACGGACCCGCGGTAGACCGCCATCGTGCGGAAGCGGGCGATGAGGCCCTCGGTCATGTCCATGGAGACGGAGATCGCGGCCCCGATCACGGTGGAGCCGATGGTCATCATCAACAGACCCGGGACGAGATAGGCGATGTAATCGGAGCGGTCCGCGCCGCCGCCCCCGATGCCCGCGCTCATCACGCCTCCGAAGACGTAGACGAAGAGCAGCAGCAGCATGATCGGCGTGAGCAGCAGGTTCAGGGTCATGGACGGGTAGCGCAGCGCGTGCAGCAGGTTGCGGCGCAGCATCGTGTTCGAGTCGCGGACGGCGAGGGAGAGGGCACTCATCGGACGGTCTCCTTGGACTGGTCGGGGATGCCGGCGCCGCCGGTCAGGGCGAAGAACACGTCGTCGAGATCGGGGGTGTGCACGGTCAGCTCATCCGCCTCGACGCCGGCCGAGTCCAGCCAGTCGAGGATGGAACGCAGCTCGCGCTGACTGCCGTCGCTGGGGATCTGCAGCGCCAGAGCCTCGTCGTCCCTGGTGGCCTCGCGCAGGGCGACGGCGGCGGACTGGTACGCGGCCGGGTCAGTGAAGCGCAGCCGGACATGTCCGCCCGGGATGAGCCGCTTCAGCTCCTCGGCGGTGCCCTGGGCGGCGATCCTGCCGTCGTTGAGCACCGCGATGCGGTCGGCGAGTTCGTCGGCCTCCTCCAGATACTGGGTGGTGAGGAAGACGGTCACCCCGTCGGAGACGAGCTCGCGGATGATCTGCCACATGTTGTGGCGGCTGCGCGGGTCGAGGCCGGTGGTCGGCTCGTCGAGGAAGATGATCCGCGGGTTGCCGACCAGGGTCATGGCGAGGTCGAGGCGGCGCTTCATGCCGCCGGAGTAGGTGGAGACGGGCTTCTTCGCGGCCTCCACCAAGTCGAAGCGCTCAAGGAGTTCGGCGGCGGTACGGCGGCCCTCGCTGCGGGAGAGGTGGTGCAGGTCCGCCATGAGGAGCATGTTCTCCTCGCCGGTGATCAGCCCGTCCACGGCGGAGAACTGCCCCGTGACGCCGATCGCGGCCCGCACGGCCTGCGGGGCGGCGGCCAGGTCGTGGCCGCCGACGTGCAGGCTGCCGGCGTCGGCCGTGATGAGAGTGGAGAGGATCTTGACGGCGGTGGTCTTGCCGGCGCCGTTCGGTCCGAGCAGGGAGAACACGGTGCCGGCGGGCACAGCGAGATCGATACCGTCGAGCACCGTCTTGTCCCCGTAGGCCTTGCGCAGCCCCTTGGCCGCGATGGCGAGTGAGGGCGATGTCGTTGTCGTCATGCCGCAGAGGTTGCGGCAGGGCGCATTCAGCGCGGTTTCAGGGTGCTTTCAACGCCCTGAAACCGGGGGCTGCCTCGGGTAACTGTGGCGCGTCGGCCCTAAGCTGTGTCTGACCTGTGCGGACGGGACGAGCAGTGGCGCAGGGCTACCGGTAGGCGGGCTCACCGTGTGCCGGGGCGGGTGAGCCTTTCCGCCTTTCCGCTCCCGCGATCGCCCTAGCGGAAGCATGAGGAGCACGCTGCTCAATCGAGGTGCGTCGCAACTCGTTTGTCCGAGACGGCCCGTGCTGTCGGTTCCCACCGTGAGCGACGAACACTGGGCAGTAGCCAGGATCCATCCACTTCCGCAGGTCGGGAGATTCGGCTCCGAGTGGCGTGGAGGGGCCACCACGGCATGTCCCTTGTATGGGTGCGGCCTTGAGGGCTGAGCGGGGTGTGGGTGGAGACATTCACTGGGTTGCGGGCTGATCAGTTTGGGGCGGCTGCCGAGAGCGGTCCGGGAACGTGGTGGCGAAGGCTGCGGGTGGAGTCGACCGTGGCGGCTTCCGCTGGCCGAACGGGTGCTCCTCACGGCGATCAATCGCTACGAGACGCTCGCGGGCGTCTTCGTAGTCGTAACAGGCCGGAGCCCGGGTACCTGGCGCGGCCGTACACCGGCTCCGTGTGCCGCGGGGGCTGGGCCCGGCCGTCGGGCGTCCGGCAGTTCGTCGAGATCGGCGAGGCGATCAACGCCGCCCTCCAGCGCGCGGACGACACCGGTGCCGATCCGGACACCCCAGTTCAGGGATGGCATTGGACTCCAAGATCCGGGAGGACCGGAGGCCGCAGGGCCCAGGAAGCCGGTCCAGGAGGGGGAGGCATACTGCCGGCTTGTGAATCAAGGGATGGGCTGCTCCGAGGCCGGGTCCCGGACGTCGGAGAGCTGAGACCGTGGCGCGGCCAGGGACTTATTGGCTAATTGGACCCCGGGTGGTCGGGAAGGTCGGGTATCACCGCTGTTGTCAGTGTTGGTCCCCACACGGATGACCACCTGAATGCCGGAGCTGTCTGGCCCCGGAGGCTCGTCGAGGGGGACGGCCCTCGAAGGAGCTCTCACTAGAGTGCGATCCATGGAATCCCGTTGGCTCTCCCCCGAGGAGCAGCGCGCCTGGCGCGCCTACCGCGACCTCAGCCTCGTGCTGGAGGACGCTCTCGACCAGCAACTGCGGCACAAGTCCGACCTCAGTCACCTGTGCTACTCGGTGATGGTGTTCCTCTCGGAGGCCCCCGAGCGACGGCTGCGCATGACGGACCTCGCCGAACAGCTGAAGATCGCCCGGACACGGCTCTCCTACACGGTCAGCCGTATGGAGGAGCGCGGCTGGGTGCGCCGTGAGGGCGCGCCGGGAGACGGACGGGCTCAGCTCGCCGTATTGACGGACGAGGGGCTGACCGCCCTCGAGCAGGCCGCACCGAGTCACGTCGCCGCTCCGTCATCTGTCGGGGCGTGCGGGGGAAAAGTATCTGCCGACGCAGACAATATATCTGTAGGTACAGATATTGCAACAGCAGCTTCTTCCGCTCGGGGCTTTCTGTCATCCTCGTGGGGTGAACGAGCACCTGCTGAACGACGACGACGTGACGCTCTACGGCCTGTTCGTGGAGGCGTTCGCTCGCCTCAAGCCCCTCGTACACCGCGATCTGGGAGTCCCGGAAACCTGGTTCGAGGTGCTGCTGCGACTGGGCCGCACGCCGGGGCACCGGCTGCGCATGACGGACCTGGCGGAGGCCGTGTCCTTCAGCTCGGGCGGCTTCACCCGGCTCGCCGACCGCATGGCGAAGGAGGGGCTGATCCGCCGCGACCCCGACCCCGCCGACCGACGAGCCGCACTCGCCGCGCTGACCGACAAGGGCGCCGAGGCGCTCGACCGCGCCCTGACCGCCCACGTCCGCCATCTCCGTAGCCACGTCACCGGAACGCTCTCATCCGAGGACCGCCGCCACCTGGAGCGCATCCTGCGCACGCTCCGCGATGCGAACGAGTGAGTTCCGCGCGGGCGAACGGTGGCGTCGGGCGCGGCGGCAACTCCCTGCTGGCGCTCCTCGTCGGAGTGCTGACAGATCGGCGCGGCTCACTCGGTGGAGGGGAGGCGGGAAGGATCAGTCCGGGTGCGCTCATCCGTTCCGGCTCGGTGAGGCGGACACGGATACGCAGGTTGTCGAGGCAGTGGCCGTGGTCCTCGCCTGATGCGCGGGCGATCATCGCCATCGGGATCGGGTGAGCCGTTCGACTTGGTGCCGTGCCGGACGGCGAGCAGTATCAGCACGTGGAGGACCACAGCTGAGGCGGACATCGCCGGCCTTCCTCGCCGTGCTGCAGGAGCGGCAACCGGCGCTCGCCGACATCCCCGGGCCGATCCGCAGTGATCAACTGCCGCACTCACGGCCGGTGGAACACCTCGTCGATGGCCCGGGACCGGCCCTCGGCCTGGAGGATCGCGGCGGTACGGTTTCCCTCCGCGCAGCTGGCGCAGCAGCGCGGAGAATCTGGACGGCCGATGGCGGCACCCCCGAGGCCAACAGCATCGAGGTCCTCCTGACGCACTACGCCACGTGCCACGACCAGCCGCCGGAGTCGGCCGACCGGCGCCGGGGCCGAGATGGGGACGACTTCGGAGCAACCGCGGTCGGCCGTACATCTCCGCGCTGTTCCCCGGTCAGGGCTGTGGGGCGCTGCCCATCTCCGCGGTGAAGACCACGGGGTCGCTGTCGAATCCGCGGACCATCTCGTGAAACTTCCAGGCTCCCGAGGTATTCCGGGTGAACTCTGCGACTGTCGCCGCGGTGGATCCGGAGACCTGCGCGAAGTCGTCTTTCAGTAGCTCCTTGTACCCCTCGACCACCAGGACTCCGGCGTTGGATATGTCACCGAAGATTTTGGGGCCGGTGTTCTGGTGGATCGCCACGCCCACGACGACCCGTGCGAAGGAGGACGCGAGGCGATCGAGCTCCAGGGTCATCACCTCGACGTAGCCGAAGCCCTGACCGGTCTGGCTGTGCCGGCTCATGTTGATGGTGCCGTCCGGTGAGCGGCTGTCGAAGTGGACGACGTACACAGGCGGCCCGTAGGGGGCGTCCGCCGAGTAGGTCGTGGCGATGATGTCGAGATGGTGAGGTGGCTGGTTCCAGGGACTCGGGTCCCACTTGATCCGTACCTCGGCCTTCCCCACTCCCTGGCTTTCGCTGCTCACCGGGTTGCTGCCTCTCCTATGTCAAGCCACACGGGATGGTCTCCCGCATGGTCAAGTATGGCCCTCAGCCAACCTGTTGAAGCCTTGCACGGCCTGGCTCTTTCACCAGGCCGCCTCGGTGACACGCGCAGCGCAGGCAGCCTGTCGCTGACGCGGTCGAGCGGTGGTGCTCGCTCAGGGCGGGGTCGCTTTCAGATGCCCGGTTCAGGAGCTGGGCCTGCTCATATGCTGTGGACAGTAGAAGCTCCGGCTCGCCAGTCAGCCTGCGAGACCACGCATCCTCCGCCCTTCGGCCCTCCGCGCCCCGGCAGACCGGAACGGCTGGGCCGTCCCCATGGCCACCGACATCGCCTTCGCGCTCGAGCACCTGGTCCGCCCGGTCTCCGCCGGGAGTGGCCGTCCCTCCTGTTCGCGCTGTTCTCGGCCGGCGTCAGCGTCTCCGGCGACACGCTCGGGACTGTGGTCAGTGAACCCGAGCCGCTGGGCGTGGCACTCGGCCTGGCCGCCGGCAAGGTTCTGGGCGTCTTCGGCGGCTCCTATCTCGCCGTCCGCTGCACCCGGGCCCGCCTCAACCCGGTCCTCGCCTGGGCCGACGTGTTCGCCGTGGCCATGCTGGCCGGCATCGGCTTCGCCGTCTCCCTGCTGATCGGACGGTGGGAACAGCCCAGCGCACCGCAACGGTCGCTGCCCCGCTAGGCGTCAGTGGTTCGCCCCCATCTGTGACTGCCGGCCGAGGAGTTCGGCCAGTCCCTGGCGCGTCGCGGCGAGTACCACGCGGTCTTCGGGCCGAAGGACATAGCCGGGGTGCAGGTCCCATACGAGTCCGCCGGGACGGTCGGCGCCGTGGTGCGCCGGTGTGGCGGCGAGGTCGGGCAGCCGCTCGCCCGGTTCTGCCGTGTCCAGCGCCAGAACGCGCCACTTCCCGGGGTGGAACGACTCGGCGATGGTGCGCCCCGCCAACTGCGGGTGCCCGGCGACATCGAGGGCGGCGAAGAGCAGCACGCGGCGTTCGACGGGAATGGCCCCGAGGACCTGGCGGCCCATCATGGCCCCGGCGAAGGCGGGGGCCGCGAGGGTGGAGACGCTGCGGCTGCGGGTGAGGGCGCGCGGGTGGGCGGTGCGCAGGGTTCGGTAGACGGCGGTGGCGAAGGCGTCGTCGTACAGCCGCAGGGCCACCCGCAGGTCCGGTTTGACGGAGCGTGCGTACAGGGCGGCTTCCAGGTTCGTCGTGTCGTGGCTGGTGAGGGCCAGCAGGGCGTGTGCGCGGTCGATCTTGGCGGCCTCCAGCACACCCTCCTGCGTGGCGTCCCCGAGGACGGTGGGGACGCGCAGGCGGCGGGCGAGCGGGATGCCCCGCGCTTCCGGGTCCTCTTCGACGCACACCACGGGGATGTCGAGTTCTCGGAGCCGGGCCAGAACCCGGGTGCCGACCTTGCCGAGGCCGAGCAGGACGACGTGGCCGGACAGGCCGCGGGGTGGCCGGCGCAGCGCGGAGGCGGTGCGGAACGTGCCGAGCGCCTCCAGGGCGGCCGCGAGCAGGACGGGCATGAGCAGCAGGCCGGCCAGTCCGGCGAGGAGTTGGAGCACCTGACGTGCGGTGGGCCCGTCGAGCGCCGGGTCGCCGATCGCGAAGAGGTCGAGCAGGGTGAGGTAGGCGGCGTGCAGCGGGTGGTCGCCGGTGGTCAGCCAGGTCGCGACGGCCACGCCCAGGACACAGCCCACCAGCCCGGCCAGTGACCAGCGCAGCCGGCGCGAGAACAGGGAGCCGAGCGGCAGTCCGCGCCCCGCCAGCCGTCGCGGTGCGGAACCGGAAGCCGTATGCGTGACAGTTTCGAGGACCACCATGCCGCGCCCGGTGGCGCCCGCGACCGTGTCGTCGTCCGGGAGCAGAATCGGCGCCTCCCGGCCGCTGGCATCCGAACCTTCCGCTCCGGCGGGGTCGTTGGTGGTCGACGACAGCACGGCGAGGGTGCACAGACCGGGATCGGCGACCCGGCCATGGCCGGGCGGAGTGCGTTCCACGGCGCGCAGCAGCAATCCGTCTGCCTGGACGACCTTGCTGGTGCCCGCCACGGCGGTGGCCGCGAGCGCGGGCGCCGCGGTGTCGGCGTCCGACAGGACGGTGGTGGACGTGTCCAGGGCCTCGGGGTCCAGGCCGGGGACGGCGAGGGCGGCAGCCTGGTCGAGAAGTTCCTCCAGGTGCTGGCCGAGCTTGCGGTTGTAGAGCCGGATGACCAGGCGCAGCCGGGGGTTGAGGCGGCGGGCGGCCAGTGCGGCGTGGATGTTGGTCTCGTCGTCGTCATACACGAGCGCCAGCGCGGCGGCCTCACGCACGCCCACCTCGGCCAGGGCGGTTTCGTCGAGTACGGCGGCCTCGACGACGCGAGCCGTGCCGGTGGCGACGGAGCCGGTCGAGTCCTCCGTACGGTTCATGGCGGCCTGTATCCGGCCGAGCAACGCGGCGGCGCGCGCCCTTCCGCCGGTGGCTCCGGGCCGACGCGAGGGCGGTACGACCAGAGTGACCCGCTCCCGGTACACCGAGGCGAGCTCGGCGGCCAGCCGCTCGGCGAGCGCGTCGTCACCGCATACGATCATGTGTCCCGGACGCGGCACGCCGCGCGCGGGCTGAGGGAACGTGATCATGCTGTACGGCACCCCCGGATCAGGCGGTGGAGAAGCCGCGCAGGGGCGTCTGCCACTCCAAGGACCACTCTGAAGACCGTCATGAGCACCACGTCGGGACCCCCGTTCGGCGAAGCTTCTCCGCCTTCTTCCGTCAAGATCGCCGACCAGGCTTCCCGGCACACCGCTGGGAACGGTACAGGTTCCTGACGCCGTGTCACAGAGCGGCGGCAGTGTCTGGAACCGCCGACCGTCCGACTGTGCGAGGTGCGGCATCAAAGCCGCGTAAAGATTGCCGGAAGCAGGCAATGTCTGGCCCGGTGTCCGCGTGTGACGATGCGTGCACCAGCGGGGGAGGGCAAGGAGAGGCGGTGTGCGCGGATGGCCTGGTTTCTGGGGCTCGGCATTGCGGGGGTCGTCCTCCTTGCCCTGTCGTTCGTCCTTGACGGCGTACTCGAAGGACTGCTCGACGGGATTTCCGTCGTGGACGGCCTGCTCGACGGGCTGCTGTCGCTGCCGGTGATCGCCGGGTTCCTGTCCATGTTCGGTTTCTCGGGCGCGATCGTCCTGGGAAGCTCCGGGTTGGGCCCGGTGGGGGCAACGGTGGTCGGGGTGCCGGCCGGTGTCCTCACCGGCTGGTTCGCCTACCGCCTCAGCCGGGCTCTTATGCGTGACTCCTCCGGCGCCGTTCCGCGTGACGACGACCTGATCGGCGCGTCCGGCTCGGTCGTGACCGCGATCCCCGCCGACGGCTACGGCGAGGTGCTCGTGCACCGGGCCGGACAGCCGGTGAAGCTCTCGGCGAAGAGCCCGGTTCCGGTGGCCCGGGGAGCCGAGGTCTGGGTCGAACAGGCGCTGTCACAGTCGGCGGTGTCCGTACGCCCGGTCGAACGCTGACCCGGCGCAGCCGTCCACTCCTTCCGGCACGCCTGCGGGCGTGCCGGTCTCATCCACACAACCCTTACCGAATGCCGTCCTCAGGGAGGGCTGAGGGGACAACACCATGAGTTCAGTTGCCATCGCGGTGGGAGGAGTCGTCGTACTCCTCGTGCTGATCGCGCTGGTCGTCGTCAGCCGGTACAAGGTGGCCGGTCCGAGCGAGGCGTTCATCGTCACCGGGCGGCGCGGCAAGAGGGCCACCGACCCGGAGACCGGCCGGGTCTTCACCGACAACAGCGGCCAGAAGGTCGTGGTCGGCGGCGGCGTGTTCGTCGTGCCGTTCGTCCAGCAGAAGTTCACCCTCGACCTGTCCTCGCGGCACATCCCCGTGGCGGTGCGCGGCGCGGTCACCCTGCGGGGGGTGAAGGCCAACCTGGAGGGCGTCGCCATCGTCAAGGTCGGCGGCACCGAGGACGCCATCCGCGCCGCCGCCCAGCGGTTCCTGATGCAGCAGGAGGGCATCGTCGGCTTCACCCAGGAGGTCCTCTCCGGCGCGCTGCGCGCCATCGTCGGCCGGATGTCGGTGGAGGACATCATCCGGGACCGGGCCGCGTTCGCCGGGCAGGTGGCGGAGGAGGCGGAGGCGAGCCTGTCGGGGCAGGGACTGGTGCTCGACGCCTTCCAGATCCAGGACATCACCACCGAGGGCTCCTACCTGGAGGACCTGGGCCGTCCGGAGGCCGCCCGTGCCAAGCAGGAGGCCGACATCGCCGAGGCCGTCGCCCGCCGTGCCGCCGAGCAGGCGCGGCTGAAGGCCGAGGAGGAGATCGCGGTCGCCCAGCGGACCTTCTACCTGAAGCAGGCCGAGATCAAGGCCGAGACCGACGAGGCCGCCGCCCGTGCGGCCGCCGCCGGTCCACTGGCCGAGGCGGCGCGGGAGCAGGAGATTCTCGCCGAGCAGGAGAAGGTGGCCGAGCGGCAGGCCGCGCTGACCGACCGTCAGCTCGACACCCAGGTCCGCAAGCCCGCCGACGCCCAGCGGTACGCCGCCGAGCAGGAAGCCGAGGCCAAGCGCGTGGCCCGCGTGAAGCAGGCCGAGGCGGAGCGGCTGGCCGCCATCGCCGCAGCGCAGGCCGAGGCCGAGCGGTCCCGGCTCACGGGTGAGGGCGAGAAGCAGCGGCGCAGCGCGCTGGCCGAGGCGCAGGCGATCGAGGGGCTCAAGCAGGGCGAGGCCGAGCGGTCCCGGCGTGCGGCGATCGCCGAGGCGGTGCGGCTGGAGGGCGAGGCCGACGCGGCGGCGATCGGCGCGAAGGGCGCGGCCGAGGCCGAGGCGATGCGGAAGAAGGCCGACGCCTTCGCCCAGTACGGCGATGCGGCCGTGCTGCAGATGCTCGTCGAGGTGCTGCCGCAGGTCGTCGCGAAGGCGTCCGAGCCGCTGAGCGCCGTGGACAAGATGACGGTCATCTCCACCGACGGTGCGAGCCAGCTGTCCCGCACCGTCGCCGACAACGTGGCCCAGGGCGTCGAACTCCTCAGCTCCACCACGGGAGTCGACCTCGCCGAGTTGCTGAAGGGCCTCACCCAGCGCAACGGCGGCGTCCAGCCCGCGGGCACGTCCGCTGCCGAGGCCAACGGAAAGATCCAGATCGGCTGAGGGCAGGCAGCCGGCACAAGGGCCCGCGCGGCATCGAGCCGCCGGGCCCCCGGCCCTGGGGACCATTGCGGCAGACGGCGCTGCCGGACCTCAAGCCAGTCCTGGCAGCCGGTCTCTCACCGGCTGCCAGCTCCTCGCGCGGTTCCGCCGAAGCCCTCCCGAGCACGCCCGGCGCGACACCTCCGAGCCAAGGGACGCAGTGAGGAGACGGTGCCCGTATGCCTGACACACACCCCGGCACGCGCATGACGACCGCTCTCGCCCTTCCCGCGACCACGCGCGCAGTCGCCGACCACCGTCGGCGAGCCTGGCGCCGGCTCGGTACCGGGATCACGGCCGTCGCCATCGGGCTCGCCGTCGGACCGGGCGCGGACGAGGCCGGCATCGGCTGGCTCCGCGCACTGGCCGTGTTCTGTGTCGGATGCGGTCCCGTCGTCGCCGCCGTCGGGGTGGCCGCGCTCGTCAACTCCCGCCGTATCCGGCGTGCCGTGGCCGCCCATGCGTGGATGGCCTGCAGTGCGGTCGCCATCCCGCCGGGCCAGGGGCCGGCACGGGTGGTGCTGCGCCATCAGGCGGAAGGAACTCTGGTCCCACTGTCCGTACGCACCGTGGCAACGCGGTACCACCCGGCCAACCCCGACCCCCGAGGCAGGAGCGTGTGAACCTCGATGACCAGCGGGAGCGCGACTGCTTCGCTGCCCTGACGGGCCGGGGTCAGCCACGACGCGCGGGCGGCACACGGTGAGGCCCGAAGCGGGCGCGTCCGAAGGTCTGTCACTCTGGTCCGCTGTGCGTGGGAAAACACCGGCGGAACATCACCATCGAGGAGGACGCGTGACGCGGTCAGCCATACCCGACGAGTACCTGGAGGGCTATGCCGGGATCCTGTCCGACGTCTGTGCCACGGGCCGCCGCCTGACCCGGAACGAGCTGGAGTCCCTGCGCGCCCGGGGAGAACGTGCCGCGGAAGCGGGTCTGGGACTGCGTCTTCTGGTCCGTCGGCATCTGTCCGCGGCCCGCGAGCTCTCGCCCGCCCTGTCGCCCGCAGGGGCCGACCGTGTTCTCGCCGCCGTGGAGCAGGCGGTGGACGCCTTCGCCGAAGGATACGAACGGTCCCAGAAACTTGCCGTGAGGCAGGAAGAGGCCGCGCGGCGGGAGTTCATCGACGACCTGCTCTACGGCCGCAGCGACCTGGGCCGCCTGGCCGAGCGCGCCGAACGCTTCGGCCTGCTCCTCTCCCGCGCCCACGCGGTCGCCGTCGCCCAAGGCGCCACGCCGGTCGACGACACCCACCCGGCGACCCGGCAGGTGGAGAGCGCCCTGGTCGCCCGCTTCGGCGAGCGACGCATACTGCTCACCACCAAGGACGGCCGCCTGGTCTGCGTCGCTCCCGGCGACCAGGACGACGTGCTCGCGTTCTTCGCCAAGCAGGCGCACGCGGCCACCGGCGGAGGCCGGGTCGCCCTCGGCCGCGCCCATCCCGGCGCTGGCGGGGTCGTCCACTCCTACGAGGAGGCCCTCAACGCCCTCGACCTGGCGGACCGCCTGGAACTGGAGGAGCCCGTCCTGCGCTCCGCCGACCTGCTCGTCTACCCGGTCCTCACCCGCGACCGGCAGGCCATGGCCGACCTCGTACGCAGTGCCCTGGGCCCGCTCCAGGCCGCACGCGGCGGTGCCCAGCCCCTCCTCGACACCCTCACCGCGTACTTCGACTCCGGGTGCATCGCGGCCGAGGCGGCACGCCGCCTGCGCCTGAGCGTGCGCGCACTGACGTACCGCCTGGAACGCATCCACAAGCTCACCGACACCAACCCGGCCGACCCCGTCCACCGCTACACCCTGCAGACCGCCGTCATCGGCGCCCGGCTGCTCGGCTGGCCCGGCAACGAGATCTGACCTGGGCGCCCCTTCCTCCGCCCGGCCTGACCACCCCGCTGAACAGGGTCCGCCCCTGGCCGTCGCTGGACGTGGTGGTCTTGATGGTGTTCTGCTTCTTCTTGCCCGATATGAACGCTTTGCGGCCGGGACGGCCTGCGCGCGGGCGGCGGACCCCGGCGCTGCCACCCTGCCGGCGCGGTCAATTCCCCGCCTGGTCGTCACTGGGGAGCACGACGTCTTCCTCCCTCCGCGGCGGCTCGGCCCGGCAGTGCGCGCCACACTCGGCGCTGAGCTCGGTGTGGTCTCCGAGGCCGGACACCTCGTGGTCGAAGAGCGCCCCGAATACCTGTCCACCTTGCTGGAGATTCCGGGCCGGCCCGCCTCCGATGCTCCCGGGGGGGAGCTGGCCTCCGAGTGCCGTGCCTGGCGGCCATCCAGGACCCGGGCCCACACACAACGGGGCACTCCCATCGCTTCCCAAGTCGTAGGACGTAGCTCACGCGGAGACAGGTGGAAGGCGCGGCCGGTACGGAGCATGTCAGCGCCCCCGCCCTGGTCTGACGCCGGTGAAGACGGCCGGGGCCGCCGGAATGACCACGAGCGCGGCCCCGGACAGCCCGCGCTCACCCCCGGCCGGCACACCGTACGCCAGACCGCAGATGACCCAGCACACCGTCAGGACCATCGCCGACCATCTGCCCTGGAGCCCCGGAGGCCCGCACCCGCGTCACCGTCCGTAGCCTGCTCACGGGCCACGAGATGGCACCGACCTGCGGCGCAGACCAGCACCACGGCCATGCCCACAGTGGCCCGGTCGCCGCACTTCGCGTGCCAGCCCCCGCGTCTGCGGCGTGATCCAAACGACAGGCCCTACGTCCCAAGGGGCGTCGCCCCGGTCATGACGGAGGGACTGTGGGCTGGTCAGCGGCAGTCGGCCCACTTGTTGGAGAGGACCTTCAGTAATGGGATGCCGCGCGGGAGGTGAGGCGGGCAGCGTCCGCCTTCCGGGCGCGGTGGCCGGCGGCCCGGCCGCGCCCCGGAAGCGGAATCAGAGACGGACCCGCCTCCGGGGGCCTCACGGCCTCGGACGGCCCCCGGATCCGTGCCGTCAGGAGATGCGGATGTCCGACCAGTTCGTGGTCTTGCCGACCTGGGACCGGCTGTCGAAACCGCCCTTGCCGTTGCCCCGGTTCAGCCAGGCTCGGCCGTCCTTGTCGAGTGAGATCAGGTCGGCCCGGCCGTCGCCGGACAGGTCGAGTCCGCCGACCACGTCCTTGTAGGAGGTGCCCCAGTCTTTGAAGACCAGCGACCGCGGCTTGAAGGTGCCGGCGCCGGTCCCGTTGAACCGCCACAGCTCGTTCGAGGCGTCGACGGCCAGTAGGTCGTTCTTGCCGTCGCCGTCGAGGTCTCCCGCGGCGATCAGCCTCTTGTAGCCGCCGAAGCCGGACCCGGCGAGCGCTCGGGCCTTGAAGCCGCCCGCGCCGTTGTTCGCGTACACGTACAGCTTCCCGGTCGAGGCGGACCTGGTCACCAGGTCGGCCCTGCCGTCGCCTGTCATGTCGCCGGGCGAGAGGACGGCGTTGTACGCGCTCCAGTCCGAGGAGACCTTCGTGGAGAGCGACTGCTGGTCGGGCAGCCCGCCGCCGCAGATCGTCGGGTGGACTCGGGCCTCGCCCTTCGGGGAGCGGACGAAGACGTCGTTGCAGCGGTCGCCGTCGAGGTCGCCGAAGGGCAGTACGAGCGTGCCCGTCGGCCAGCCGCTCGCGCGCTGTCCCGCGGTCAGCTTCGTCGCGTCACCCGCGTACACCTTGAGCCCGGCGCTGCCCCGGCCGAACAGGTCGGCCTTGCCGTCGTCCGTGTGGTCACGCCACTTGGGCAGCGCGCGGCCGGTGGTGGTGGCCTGGTACACGCCGTCCAGGACGGTGCTGTTCGTCTCGCTCCGCAGGTACTCGTCCCACAGCACGACGGGTCGGCCGAGCGCGTCGGCGGCCACCTGCGGCGCCCCGGTGAACTGGGCGCTCTTCGCGCTCAGCCGCCGCGGGGTGGACCAGGTGCCGCCCTTGAAGACGGCGGCCATCGTGTACTCCTCGTACGAGTAGCCCTCCCGCCACGTCACCGTGACCGTGCCGCCCGAGGTGGCGGCCGCGGCGACATGACGCACCTTCTGGTGGGTGGAGAAGCGCTGCGAGTACGGCAGCCAGAGGCCGGTGGCCGCCGAACGCACCGCGTACCAGGGGGTGGTGGGCCCACCGGCCACGAAGAGGTCGCCGTTGGGCAGGTAGACGGGCGCCGTCATCCTGTACGTGCTGCCATGGCTGTCGGCGGACTGCGGGGTGCTCCACTGCGTGGCGCCGGCGGGCCGGCGGGAGTGCATGAGGTCCGGGAGGTCGTCGTAGAAGACGTCGAAGCCGCCCTGCGGATCGGCGAACACCTTCGGGCGCGCGAGATCCTTGTCCGGGACCGGGAAGCCCTGGACCGCGGTCCAGGCGGACGCGCCGGGGGCCTTCTCCAGGGCGACGACGGCCTTGCTCGCCTGCCACTGCCACACCAGCAGGGCGGTGCCGTCCTCGGCGACCGCGATGTCCATGTTGGCGATGTCGCGGCTGCCGGACGGCGGCTGCTCGTTGAGGTCGGCCGGAGCGGTCCACGCGGCCTGCGGGCCGGTCTTCTCGGCGGCCTTCACGACACCGGAGACCGACCACACGGCGACCAACCGGCCGTCGGGGGCCGCCGCCAGGTGGTGGTTGCCCTTCTCGGGGACCGCGGCGACGTATTCGGGCTCGGAGAAGGCGGTCGCGCCGGGGGTGAGGGTGGCGACCTTCAGCCAGTGGTTGCCGTGGTCGTCGGCGCGCTTGGCCCGCCAGGCCAGGCGCACCGAGCCGTCGCCTAGCGAGAACAACTCGGTGCTGTATCCGCCGCCGTCCGGCCAGGCCTGCGGGGCGAGCCAGCGGGTGCTGCCGGCGGGCCGGATCCGGGTGGAACGCCCGTCGCCGGTGAGGGAGACGAGGGCGCCGTCCCCTGCCGACACCAGGGCGTTCAGCCCGCCCGAGGCGGTACCGGGGTGGGGGGCCGGGGCGTGGAGGGCGCGGGTGCCCCACGAGCCCGGCGCACGCGTCTCGACGGTGGCCACAGCGGTGTCGGCGGCCGTGGCGGTGGCCGTGGCGGCGGTAGCCGGGGCGGTGCGAGTGGCCGTGGCGGTGGTGTGGGCGGCGGCCGGGTCGGCGGCCGCCAGAGCGAAGACGGGAGTGAGCGCGATGCCGAGCACCGCGCGGGACTGCGAAGTCATGGGAATGCCCCCCCGGGCAGGACGAATCGGTTGGCACGGATTCGCCGAACTGTTCGAACAAGTCGGACGCAGCGTATATCAACCAAGATCGTCCCGGGTGGGGGAATTCCCTCCCCGTACCCGGAGGGGTTCGGCCGGCGTGCCTGGTGCCGCCGTGAAGTTCGACGCCCCGGCGCGGCTCGCGGTGCGTCTCCGCGCCCTTGGCCGGGCGTACTCCTCGGGCAACGGCTCTCAGTGAGCCCGGCCCGTCTCAGCCGGGGCCCCCATCCCTCGGGGGGCGGGACTGCTGTGGCGGCTATGTATCGTCGGGCTGGGGAACCCACCGATGAGGATGCGTACTTGCCTTGTGTCCTCGTGCGGGCAGCGACACGGTCCACACCCCTCGGCTCGTGGACTGCCCCAAGCGGATGTGTTGGCCCGCCCAGTGCTACGGCGAGGTGGGCAGGTGCGGGGAGCGGAGCACGAGCAGGGTGATCTCGCTGGGGGCGAAGACGCGGAACGGCGGGCCCCAGAAGCCGGTGCCGCGGCTGGTGTAGAGGAGGGTGCGGCTGCCGTGGTGGCTGAGGCCGGCGAGGGCGGGCTGGTCGATGCGGACCAGGTGGTGGAAGGGCCAGATCTGGCCGCCGTGGGTGTGGCCGGAGAGTTGGAGGTCGATGCCACCGGCTGCCGCACGGTCGACGAACTTGGGCTGGTGTGCCAAGAGCAGGACGGGTAGGTCGGGGTCGGCGCCGTTCAAGGCACCGGCGAGGTGGGCGCGGTGGCCTGCCAGGCCGGAGGACTCGGCGGTGACGTCATCCACGCCGGCGACCACGAGGGTGTCGCCTCCGCGTTCGAGCAGCAGATGGCGGTTGCGCAGCGGCTCCCAGCCCAGCTCGCCCATCAGGTCGACCCAGCCCTGGGCCTCGCTGTAGTACTCGTGGTTGCCGGTGACGTATACACGGGCCCGGGTGGCCCGCACGGTACCGAGTGGGACGGCCTGGGCGCGGCGGCGTTCGGCCGTGCCGTCCGCGATGTCGCCGGTGTGGCAGACCAGGTCGGCTTCCAGAGTGTTCACCGTCTCGCATACCCGCGCCGACCAGCGAGTGCGATCGAGCGGGCCGTAGTGGGTGTCGGTGATGAGGACGACGCGGATGCCGTCCAACCCGGCACCCAGCCGTGTGAGTTGCACGTCGAGTCGGCGCACGCGCGGCACGCGGCGGGCTTCGGCGTACCCCCAGGCGAGTAGTACGGCGGTTATGGCGAGGACGGCCCAAGTGACGATTCGGGCCCGGTCCTGGCTCTCGCCGACGCCGGCCACGGTCAGGGCGAGCCGCAATGGGACGCCGAGCAGAATGGACCAGGTGAACAGAACCCAGCTGGTGCCCAGCAGGGTGTCACCGACGATCGCCGCCCGGTCCTGCTGGCGCCGGCCGTGGCCGCGCACCATCGCGAGCGGCACCCCGACGAGGCCGAGGGCGAACAGGGCGGTGCCGGCCGACGTGACGGGCAGCGGCCAGTGCTGGCCGGTGTGCAGGAGCACCCAGCAGGGCACGGCCCACAGCAGGACGGGGGCGATCAGGGGGATGTAGCGCATCAGGCGGTGCAGTCGGCTCTGCCGCGGAGCTCGCGCTTCGCTGTCGGCGGGGCGGGTGCTGCTGGTGTCGGTCACGCTTCCCCTCCCTGACCAGGCTGCCGTCTCGCGCACTGTATCCGGTCGCCCTCGGGCCGGCCGGACCGGCGTTCATGGGCCACCGGACGCGCCTGGCGAGCTGGGTCGCCTTCCACGACGTCATCATGCAGCCGTCGGGAAACCGCATCGCCCGTGGGGTGGTCCGCGTCGCGTGACCCGGGCGGGCTCGGCCTTCCGCCGAGCCCGCCACGCCGGCTGCATACCGGAGCCGGACTCGTGTCACGCCGTCAGCGCCGCAGTGTCAGCAGCCCCGGCCGGTAGGGCCAGTGGCCGTACTCGCCGCCGGAGTTGGGGCTGCGTCCCTGGTAGAGGAACTGCAGGTTGCAGGGATCGACGGTGAAGGTCTGATCGGCGCTGGTGCGGATCAGTTCGCCATGGCTGATGTCGTTGGTCCAGGTGGCGCCACTGTTGGCCTTGCCGGCGAAGGGATTGCTCTCGGTCGCGGCCTGGGGTGTCCATGAGCCGTTCAGACTGGTGGCCGTGAACGAGCGGAAGTAGCGGCCCTGCGAGCCCCTCGCCTCGACGATCATGAGGTAGCGGTTCTGGCCCTGGAGCTTGTAGACCTGCGGGGCTTCGAACAGGTTGTCCGCCGTATCGCTCATGATCGTTGTGTAGGTTGAGCCGAAACTGCTCGGGAAGTTCCCGATCGGCATGTTGGCCCGGTAGATCTTGCCGTTGTCACCGGCGAAGAACAGGTACATGTTCTGGCCGTCAGCGATGAGCGTCTGGTCGATGGGGCCGGTGCCGGAGCCGCTGATGCTTCCGGAGAAGAGCACCTTCTGTGCTGACCAGCCATTGGGGTTGGTGGGGTCGCTCGACGTCCGGTAGGAGAAGGCGCTCCCACCGCCCCACTGGTAGGCGAGCACCCAGATGTTCTTCGGCGCGAAGTAGAAGAGCGTGGGCGCGACGGTGGAAGCCGACATCGTGTTCTGGCCGGCCGAGGCCATCTCCGGCCAGTTGGTGAACAGGCCGAAGTTCATCGAACCCCAGCCCGCTCCCGTTCCCGCGGCGCCGTGCGTCGTCGCATAGACGAGATGCTTGCCGTTGTAGGGGGCGACGGTGAAGTCCTTGAGCGAGGCCCACCCGGCCTTGGGCTGCGCCAGCGCGCCCGTAGACGTCCAGCGGTAGGTCGACGGGAGATTGCACGAGCCGGGGGGGTTGCCGCCGTCGACCTTGACGAGCCGCCACTGCTGGTTGGTGCCGCCCCAGTCGTCGTACTGGACGATGTTCGCGCTGTCGGCGGTGGAGGCGCCTTGCACTTCGAGAGCCTTGTTGCTGTGGCGCGAGATGAGCCTCACGTAGCCGTCCGAGCTGTCGGCCAGCCGCCACTGCTGGTTGGTGGCGTTCAGGTCGGTCCACTGGACGATCGAGCCGCCGTTCGAGGTGGACCAGTTGTGGACGTCCAGCACCTTGCCCGAGTGGCGGGACTTGATGCGGTAGTAGCCGCCCCCGGAATCGACGAACTGCCACTGCTGTTGGGCCTGGTCGTTCCTGGACCACTGAGTGATGCGGGCGCCGTCGGCGGTCGCCATGTTGTAGACATCCAGGGCCTTGCCGCTGTTGCGGTTGACCAGCACATACGAGGCGTTGGGGTCTACGGTCGCCGCGCCGGCGGGCTGGGCACCGAGGAAGGTAGCCACGAGCAGCAAGGGCGCAAGGACGGCGAGTAAGCGTCTTGGACGGACCGGGGACGGGTGGCGAAACCACATCAGAGGGCCTCCTTTGGGGAGCGGGGGTGAGGTGACCCCGATGAACCGCGGAGCGGACGTGCCGGAGGGAGGGACTATCTCGAAACTTTCGAAGAATTCCCGGATGCTTTGACGCCACAAGCTAGGAATGTGGGGCCCTCTGGTCAAGGCCTGTCGCCGATCTGTCCACAAACAGCGCCTCCCCTTCGGGCTTGTTGACAGGCTGTCGCGCCGACATGAAACACCCTGGAGTTTGCGCTACAGCTCGCCAGTCCAAGGCGTCGGCGTGGAGGAGGGAAGTCGAGCAAGCGGCGTCCGCACACTCGTCCCCGCCCCGGCCCCGGCCCTACGGCATCCGTCGACGGCGGCGCCGGGGGTTCGCCGTCCGGCTCGACGGGATTCCCGAATGTTTCGATCGAGGAACCGAAACTTCTTCTGCGGGGGGTATTGACGATCCATCGTCAACACCTCAATCATCCCTGTCTGAGACCCGGCCATAGTTCGAGATATCGAACCGCGTCGGCCCTGAGCAATCTGTGCTGCACGGCAGATCCACGCACAGCTGCACGGCAGATCCGCGCACCAAGGCACCTGCGCCACCCCGTCACGTTCCGGTGAGGTTCGCACCAGCGCATCCTGGCTCTTCGCGCAGTCGGAGAGGTACGCGACGCCGCGTGGCGGCTCCCCGGCTGAGCCGCGATGGAGTACCCCCATGCCTGTGTCGAATTGGGATCGTCCCGGTCCCATGCCCGCGGTGTCCGGTGGTTCCGTGCTGCCCGGGTTCCGGCCCGCCCCGTCCGTCTGCCGAGGCCGACGCATTCCCCCTGCGCTTCAGTCCTTCCGTGATTTCTACCTTGGAGGCACAGTCATGGGCTCGTATGCCCTTCCCAGACCCGTTATCCGCCGGAAGATCCGCGGCCTGCTGTTGGCGCTGGTCGTCGGCGTCCTCGCTGCGGTCGCCGCACTGCTCCCGCCGCCGACCGCACACGCCGCCGAGAACACGCTCGGCGCCGCGGCGGCGCAGAGCGGCCGCTACTTCGGCACCGCCATCGCCTCGGGCAGGCTGGGCGACTCGGCGTACACGACGATCGCGGGCCGTGAGTTCAACTCGGTGACGGCCGAGAACGAGATGAAGATCGACGCCACCGAACCGCAGCGGGGCCAGTTCAACTTCGCCGCCGGTGACCGCGTCTACAACTGGGCGGTGCAGAACGGCAAGCAGGTGCGCGGCCACACCCTGGCCTGGCACTCCCAGCAGCCCGGCTGGATGCAGAGCCTCAGCGGCAGCGCGCTGCGCCAGGCGATGATCGACCACATCAAGGGCGTGATGGCCCACTACAAGGGCAAGATCGCCCAGTGGGACGTCGTGAACGAGGCGTTCGCCGACGGCAGTTCGGGAGCCCGGCGCGACTCCAACCTGCAACGCACCGGCAACGACTGGATCGAGGTCGCCTTCCGCACCGCGCGTGCTGCCGACCCGGCCGCCAAGCTCTGCTACAACGACTACAACGTCGAGAACTGGACCTGGGCCAAAACTCAGGCCATGTACGCCATGGTCCGAGACTTCAAGCAGCGCGGCGTGCCGATCGACTGCGTCGGCTTCCAGTCGCACTTCAACAGCGGCAGCCCCTACAACAGCAACTTCCGCACCACCCTGCAGAACTTCGCCGCCCTCGGCGTCGACGTGGCCATCACCGAACTCGACATCCAGGGCGCCTCGGCCTCGACCTACGCGAACGTGACCAACGACTGCTTGGCCGTCCCGCGCTGCCTCGGCATCACCGTCTGGGGTGTGCGCGACACCGACTCCTGGCGACCGGAGCACACGCCGCTGCTGTTCAACCGCGACGGCAGCAAGAAGCCCGCCTACACCGCCGTCCTCAACGCACTCAACGGCGGCTCTTCTACGCCCCCTTCGGATTCCGGACCGATCAAGGGCGTCGGTTCAGGCCGCTGCCTGGACGTGCCCGGCACCAGCACCACCGACGGCACCCAGCTCCACCTGTGGGACTGCCACAACGGCACCAACCAGCAGTGGACGTACAACGCCGCCGGCGAGCTCAGGGTCTACGGCAACAAGTGCCTGGACGCCGCGGGCACCGGCAACGGCACCAAAGTCCAGATCTACAGCTGCTGGGGCGGCGACAACCAGAAATGGCGCCTCAACTCCGACGGATCCATCGTCGGCGTCCAGTCCGGCCTCTGCCTCGACGCCGTCGCAGGCGGCACCGCCAACGGCACCCTGATCCAGCTCTACTCCTGCTCGAACGGCAGCAACCAGCGCTGGACCCGCACCTGATGGGACCTGCCACACAAACGAAAGGGTGAATCGGTGAAGACCTATGGTGCGGCTTCCCCCGCCCCTCCACGCAGACATCGCTGGTGGTCCCGGGTCGCCGCCGTGGTGGCGGCGACCCTCGCGATCGGCATGCTCGCCGCGGTGAATCCGGCGCCCGCCGAGGCGGCGACGGTGGACACCAACGCCTGGTACGTCCTGGTCAATCGCAACAGCGGCAAGGCGCTGGACGTCTCCGGCGCGTCCGCCGCCGACGGCGCGCGGGTCAGCCAGTGGACGCGCAACGACGGAGCCCACCAGCAGTGGCAGTTCGTGGACTCCGGCGGCGGCTTCTACCGCCTCAAGGCCCGGCATTCGGGCAAGGTTCTCGACGTGGCCGGCGCCTCGACCGCAGACGGTGCCGCGATCCAGCAGTGGGCCGACCACAACGGGGCCAACCAGCAGTTCCGCCTGGCCGACTCCGACGCGGGCCACGTCCGGCTGATCAACCGCACCAGCGGCAAGGCGGTGGAGGTGCAGGGCGCCTCCAGCGCCGACGGCGGCAACGTCGTCCAGTACTCCGACTGGGGCGGCGCCAACCAGCAATGGCAGATGATCAAGCTGTCGTCAGGTGGCGGCGGCGGATGCGGCAGCGCCCCGACTCTGGCGAGCGGTACGCAAACGATTCAGAGCGGCGGCAAGAGCCGCAGCTTCATCCTCAGGGTTCCCGCCAACTACGACAACAGCCACCGCTACCGGCTGATCTTCGCGTTCCACTGGCGGGGCGGAACCGCCGGCGACGTCGCCTCGGGCGGCACGAGCGGGAACGCCTGGTCCTACTACGGCCAACAGGAACAGTCGAACAACAGCGCGATCCTCGTCGCCCCCCAGGGCCTCGGCAACGGCTGGGCCAATTCGGGCGGTGAGGACATCACCTTCGTCGACGACATGATCCGGCGCATCGAGGGCGGACTCTGTGTCAACCCGGCACAGCGTTTCGCCACGGGATTCAGCTGGGGCGGCGGTATGAGCTACGCACTCGCATGCAGCCGGGCGATCGTCTTCAGGGCCGTCGCGGTCATCTCCGGCGCTCAGATCAGCGGGTGCAGCGGCGGCAACCAGCCCATCGCCTACTTCGGAATCCACGGCATCAGCGACTCCGTCCTCAACATCGGGCAAGGACGGTCCCTGCGCGACAGATTCGTCAGCAACAACGGCTGCACCCCCCAGAGCCCGCGCGAGCCCGGGCCGGGCAGCCGAACGCACATCACCACCACCTACGCGGGCTGCCGTGCCGGATACCCGGTCCAATGGGCCGCGTTCGACGGAGGCCACATACCCGGGCCGGTCGAGGGCTCCTCCGGCGAGAGCGGCGTCACCACCTGGACCAAAGCAGAGATCTGGAGGTTCTTCGCACAGTTCCAGTGACACGCCCGCACCACGGAGTGGAGCCAGAATGATCCTGGCTCCACTCCGTCGACGTCCATCCCGGATTGAAGGACGGAGAGGTTCACTCACCGGCTCGACAGCGATGGCCATCACATCGTCTACGACCCGCGGCAGACCAGTGGGGTCATGGTGCGCGCCGCCTTCTGGTCCGTCGTCCCCGCTGTCGTCCACCTACCCTTTTTGTCCCACTGCCCGGCGTCCAGGACCTGCCTCTTTGCGGCTCCCCGGTCGTTCAGTGGCCGTCTCCCTGCCGACGGCTCGGCACCAAGCGGGTGCTGACGCCGATGCGGTTCCAGGCGTTGACGGTGGCCACCGTCATGACGAGCGCCGCCAGTTGCCGGTCGTCGTAGTGGGCGGCCGCTTCGTTCCACACCTCGTCGGGGACTCCCTCCGCGTCGAGGCGGGTGGCGGCGTCGGTCAGTGCGAGCGCGGCACGTTCGGCCTTGGTGAAGAAGGGGGACTCGCGCCAGGTCACGAGGGAGAACAGCCGTTCGTCCGGTTCTCCGCCGTTCCTGGCCTGGTGACTGTGCAGGGACACACAGAAGGCGCAGCCGTTGAGCTGACTCGCCCGCAGCTTGACCAACTCGCGCAGCGGCGCCGGCAGTGGGCTGGTCGAGAGGTACTGCTCCAGGCCCAGCATGGCCTGATAGGCGGCGGGCTCCAGCTCGGCGAGGTCGATGCGTGGGTTCACGGGTGCTCCAGGTGATCGGCCGGCGGGCGTCGGCCGCGCGGCATCGGGTTGCTTCCGGGCGGGTGTGGCACCTCAGCACGCTGCTCGAACCTGACATCGGCTTCGGGGGCGAGGCCGAGCTGCGGGCCGGTGAGCCGTTCGGGCGCCGAGATGAGGATGTTGTAGTGGTTCGGGAAGTGGCAGGCGTCGAATCCCAGGACCGTCCCCACCAGGCTCCCGCCGGCCCAGACCTCGTCGCCCCGGTCGATGACGCCGGCGCATCCGATCTCCACGAAACCAAGGAATCCGACGCGGTCGATCCGGGCGCCGGCGGCGGTCTCCGTGTGGTCGGTGGTCACCAGCTCATGCACCTCCCCACGGCGCACACACCGGCTCGCGAACTCCTCCAGAGTCATCCCCCGGTCGTCACGCCGGTGGGTGAGGACCTTCACCAGCCGCCCGTACACGGCGCGCTTGGCACCGTCCTCTCCGGGTGTCACGGGTGGCGTACCTCCTGTCCGGCACGGGGTCGGCCGAGGCGTTCGTACGCGTACGTGGCGGCCACCAGCTCCAGGGCGGCCAGACCATCGGGGCCGTTCGTGCGCCGGCCGGACAGGACGTCGGTGAAGTCCCGCAGGACGCCCACGTACTCGTGCCACAGGGACCCCTTGAACTCCGGATGACCCGCGAGCATGTCGGCACGGTCGACCGTCCCGTCGGCGAGTCGCACCTCGACCGTCTTGCGCTCGCCGGGACGGGACCAGTCGAGCACCACCCGGGCGGTCGCCGCGCCGGACGGGGCGGCCAACAGCACCTGCGCCTGCCGGTCGACGCCCCGCGCATCGCGGTGCACGGTTGCCTCCGTCACCCGTACGTCTCCGAGGAACAGGCGAACGAGATCGAACGCGTTGGGCCCGTTGTCGGCGACGCAGCCGCCCCCGCAGCGCTCCGGGTCGAGATACCAGCGGTCCCGACCGGCGTGCTCCTCGATCGTCTCCTCGTAGCGCACCGTCAGCGACACGATCGGCGCGCCGGAGGCGATGCGCCGGCGGAGCGCGTCGACCTCCCTGTTGTAGCGGCGGTGGAAGGAGGTGAACAGCACGGTGCCGCGCTGCCGGGACAGCCGCGCGAGACGGTGGCCGTCGTGCGGATGCGTGGCGAGCGGCTTCTCCACGCAGACCGCGCGTCCGGCCGCCAACGCGTCCCTGCACACCGGATAGTGCAGGTCGTTGGGCACGTTGACCACCACGGCGTCCAGGTCCGCGGCCCGCAGCAGCTCACGGTGGTCGCGGTAGCGCGGCACGTGCGCCGGTGCGGCGGAGAGCCGGTTCTCGTCGGTGTCGCACACCGCCACCAGCCGCGCGCACCCGGCTTTTTCGAGCGCGGCCAGGTAGAAGCGGGAGATGACACCGAGGCCGATGAGGCCGATGCGCGGAAGCGTCATGCCGGGCTCCCCGCCTCTGCGGGCCGGACGGGTTCCGGGAAGCCGAGACCGCTGTTCCGGGCCAGGTCGAGCATCTCCCGGTGCAGGGCCGGCTCCAGCGGGACGCCGTGAGCGCGCCGCTCCCGGGAGCGGGCCTCCTCCGGCCAGCCGGGATAGCGCACCGGTTCGTCCGCCCGGACCGGCGGACAGCCGAGGAGGGCACCGAACAAGTCGGCCGCGTCGGCGCGGAACTCCGCCTCGGGCCTGAGGCACCCGGGGGCCACGGCCAGCATGAAGCAGCCGATGTCATCGTCAGGGCCGGCCGGCTCCGCCGTCTCCTCCTGCGGGCCGATGCCGGCTCCGGGGACGAGCGCGGACAGTACCTCGACCAGCAGACCGAGCCCGAAACCCTTGTACGCGCCGGTGTCGGGGTCACCGCCGAGCCAGCGCAGGTGTGCCTGGCCGCGGTCGAAGGCGGCCGGGTCGGTCACCGGCGCGCCGTCATCGTCCTGCAGCCAGCCCGCGGGCACGCTCTGCCCGGCGCGGGCGGCGGCCCGGATCCTGCCGGTGGGAGCAACCGTGGTGGCCATGTCCAGGACGAACGGCGGCCGGTCGCCGGCCGGGGCGGCCAGCGCGAGCGGATTCGTGCCCAGCATGGGAGCCCGTCCGCCGATCGGGCGGACGATCCGCTGCCGGCCGCAGTTGGCGGTGACCAGGCCCACCATGTGGTGCCGGACCGCGCGCAGGGCATGGTGGCCGGCGCAGCCGAAGTGCGTGGCTCCCCGCACCGAGACCATGCCGACCCCGTACCGGCGGGCGCGCTCGACCGCCAGGTCCATCGCCTCGGCTGCGGCCCACAGCCCGAGCGCCCGGCGGGCGTCGAGGAGCACCGAGGCACCGCGGTCGGCGACGATGCGCGGCTCCGCACGTGCATCGCAGCGGCCCGAGTCGAGCAGTGGGAGGTAGAGCCGGGTGAGGTTGGTGATGCCGTGACTGGTGAAGCCCGTCAGGTCGCCGTGGCACAGTGCCTCGGCGGCGGTTCCCGCGCGGTCCTCGGGCAGTCCCCTGGCGCAGAGGACCTGCGTCACGAATGCGAGGAGGTCCGGGTACGGCACCCGTGCGGCGATGTCGCCGGCAGTGCCGGTGGCCTGCGGCGGGACGGCACACGGTCCGGAACGGGGCCTCGCAGCACCGGGGGCGGTTGCGTCTGCGGAGGCCGTGGAGGTGGTGGAAACCGTCGAGGTCATCGGGGAGAGATCCTGTCCGCGGCCGTGCCGGGCACGGCAGCTGAGTGAGCGTGAGAGGGGTCGCCGGCAGCGTCGCCGGGCGGCCCGTGGCGGACCCGGGCGACCAGAATGCGGGCGATCTCGTCGGCGTACCGGTCGAGGTCGTCCAGGTCGACGTACTCGCCGGCGGCGTGCGCGTGGTTGGTGTCCAGGTCGCCGGGGCCGAAGACCGCCGTGTAGCTGTCGGGTGCGTCCGCCATCCAGATCGCGTCGCAGGTGAAGGCCGGCTCCTCGTCGGGCCAGCGCACCAGGCCCGCGTGCCGTTCCAGCAGTTCCTCGGCCCACGGCGCGCGGCCTCGGCCGTCCAGCGCGGGCAGGCCGCGTTTGTGCCACTGCAGGGACGTGATCCGTGCCGCGTCCAGGGCTGTCCTGGCCAGGTCGGGGATGCCGGCGGCGCCGGAGGCGAAGTCGGCGAGTGCCTCGTGCAGCGCCTGCTCCAGCGCGGCCTCGGCGGCTCGGCCGGCCGGCCGTGACCCGTAGGAGATGTTGAGCAGCAGCCGGCCGGTGCCGTAGACCCGGTTGTGCCGTTCGCCGGTGTGCAGGCCGGCCACGCACACCCTGCCGTCGCCGATCCGCGACGGCAGGGCTCGGGCCAGGTAGTGGCTGATGTGCCCGAGCAGCACGGTCGCGTTGTGGCCGGCTTCGGGGCGGTCGTCCACGGCGTCCTCGCCCTCGACGCGGACCAGGGCCGTCATGGATGCCGTCGAGCGGGGCAGGAAGCGGTGCCCGGTGGGCTCGCAGAACAGGTTCATGCTGCCGGTGAACCCGTCCTCCACCAGCGGCCTGGTGCCGAACGTGCCCAGGGCGCCGCCTTCTTCCCCGGCGACCGCCTGGATGAGCACACCGACCCGGCTGCCCAGGGCCGGCTCGGCGGCGCGAGCGGCCCGGATGCCGGCGAGCAGGGCGACGGCGGGGCCCTTGGCGTCGATCGCTCCCCGGCCGGTGAAACGCAGGCCGTCGAAGCGGGCCGGCCACCAGCCGGCGACCGTGTCCAGGTGGACGTTGAACATCACCGTGTCCCGCCGCGGGAGTTCGGGGCCGAGGCGCAGCACCAGGCTGGGCTGCCGGGCCAGGAACGTCTCGTCCCGCGCCGCCTCCCGGACCGTGAGCGGCACGTCGTCCCGGCGCAGCGCTGCCGGATCGGGCGGGGCGTGGCGCAGCACCCGCAGACCGGTCGCCGCGGCGGCCGCCGCATAGGCCCGTCCGGCTTCCCAAAGGCGCACGGCGGGACCGTCGGTGCCGGTCTCCAGTGGCCCGGCTGTGGGAGTGGCGAGCAGTTCGAGCAGCAGGTTGTGATCGGCCGGCGTCAACCGGGCGGGAGGCGACAGGACCGCGGAAAGTGGCAGGGCGGCGGATGCGGCCGGGAAGGGAGGCCGGGTCGGAACGTCAACCATGCCGCTCCCCACCGGCGGGAATCCGGGCAGGCCGGGTTTCCTGCCGAACGAGCCGTTCCAGGCACCGCCCGTAGCGGACGAACGCCGCCACACCGTCGGCGTCGGTGGTGTCCTGGCCCTGGTGCGGTTGCAGATGGGTGTGCGGTTCGATGGACCAGGCACCGGTGTATCCGTGGTCGACGAGGGCGCCGAGGCAGGAGCGTACGCGGGACTCCCCGTCGCCCGGCAGTGTGTACGTGACCTGGCCGTCCGGCCCGGTCCGGGCGTCCTTGACGTGCACGTGAGCGACGTGGTCGATGATTTCGTCCAGCAGCGCGCGGGCGTCGTAGCCGTGAGGCACGCCGTTGCCCATGTCGAACAGCAGCCGCAGCGCGGGACCACCGGCGCGGTCGAGGAGCTGCCGCATCCGGTCGGCCCGGGTGCCGGCCCAGCCGCTGCAGTTCTCGTGCAGCAGCACCAGCCCCTCTTGCTCGGCCTGCCGGACCAACCGGGCCATCCGGTCCAGCGCCCGCCTGCCCCACTCCTCTTCGTCCAGGCCGGCGTTGGGGTAGGACATCACCCGGACGAACCGGGTGCCCAGGGTGGCGCAGCGTCGGGCCAGCTGCCGCAACTCCCGCACGTCGTCCTCGAAGCGCCCGGTGATCGGGCGGCTCCAGTTGGCGATCCGGGAATCGACGCAGACGACGTCGAGACCGGCTGCCGCGACCCGGTGGGCCAGGGCGGCGAAGGCCCGGTCGTCGAGGTCGGCGACCGCGACGCCATCGATGGTGCGCAACTCGATCGCCCCCCAGCCGAGTTGGCGCAGGGCCTGAAGCTGCCCAGTGAGGTCCGCCGCGGCCTCGTCCCCGATGCCCGCGAACCGGATACCGGGGGCCGCCGGTCCGCTCGGGGCGTCCTCGGTCACTGCGGGCCGGGACTCCTGGGGGCCCGCTCCGGGAAGGTCAACGCCCATGCGAGAGGGCCTCCTTGCGAGAGTGCGTGCCGTCGGCGGGAGACAGGGCCGCCAGTCGTTTCGCCTCGTCCAGCAGCTCGACCGTCCGTACGTGCAGGCCGAGGTCGCCCGCACCTCCGTCGCCGCCCTCGGCGTAGCCGCGATAGGCGTCGGTCAGACATGCCGCGAGTGAGTCGTCACGGAGGACCTCGCGGGTGGTGTGGCCGTCACGTGTGATCTCCAACTGTGCGAAGTCGTCGTCCTGGCCGACCGCGTAGTGCCCGACGACGCTTCCGTCGTCCATACCGAGGACGATCCGCCGCTGACGTACCGGTGCGGACAGGTCGGACAGCACCTCGCTGCGGATCCCGCCCGTGTGCAGCAGTTCGAGGTGCGCACCGCCCATGTTCGGCACCGTCGTCGTTCCCACCCGAAGGTCGGCGCAGCGCGCGCCGCGCACCTGCGCGTCACCCAGCAGGCGCAGGAGGAGACCCACCGCGTGCGGCGCCTCCACGTCGAAGGCGGAGGTGTGACTGCTGGTGGTCAGGGAGCGCCGGAACCGGGGCTTGTGCTGGGTGACGGACACGGAACGAACAGCGCCGGGCTCCCGATGGCCCACCAGTTGGACGAGACGCCGGGTCAGCGTGCTGTGCAGCCAGGGCGCCACCACGGACAGGCGCAGCTCGTGTTCCCGTGCGAGCCGCAGGATGCACCGCAGCGTGTCCAGGTCGCCGGCCAGCGGCTTCTCCATGAGAATCCGCGAGAACCCGAGCCCCGCCACCTCGCGGAGCACCTCGGCGCGCACGGCGGGGGGCGTGCACAGATGGACGACGGTCCGCGCCGGGTCGAGAAGATCGCGCGCCTGGCGCAGAGATTCGGCGATCAGCAGATCCCGCCGCTCGGCGCGGGCGGTGTCGCCGGGATCCACTCCCACGATCGGGTGGTCGGCGAAGGTGCCGAGTACGTGGGACCGGGCACGCGACAGCACCGGCACGTGCAGCCCCAGTCCCGAGCGGCCCAGGCCGACGATCAACGTGTACAGCAAGGCTCGACCCCCTTTTTCGCGCAGTCTTTTCGAAAGTCGCACACCGGTATGATTTCGCGTGCGAATGCGACGTGGAGTGCACCGGGTGCAGGCTGGCGAATGGAATCGAAATTTTTCTGCTTACCCATCCCGTCCGTCCCTGAAACATGCAAGGCAGTCCTCACGGAATGCGCGGAGAAAGGGTCGTCGCGACCTCGGCGCATCGTATCCGATGGTGGCCTGCCGTGTGTGTGGCCGCCATTTTTGCGTCCCGCGACAGGATGGCTGGAATTCACGTCGATGAGGGCTGTGGTGTCCGGCCGGGCCGGACGATGCGGCTCAGACTGGCGACTCAGGTTTCACGGCCGAACCCGTGGACGAAAACAATCGGCCGTGACGCGGTGTCCGGAGAGCGGAAAAAATGTTTCTGCGCTCCTCCGGTGACACCTCTCTCCATTGACAGGCCTGGAAGGATGCCAGTAATCATGTACCTTGCAGCGAGACTGAATCACCCTTGCGGAATCGGAAAAGTCACTTTTTCGGATTCCCGCAGTTTCGGATGCGAGAAAGCAGGATTTCTCCGCAGCTTTTCGACGACGAGGAGTGAGATGTCCAACAAGACTGCCCAGGCCGAACGTCTCCGGCAGCGCTTCGCGCTGTACGACACCAACGGGGACGGGCGTATCGAGCGCGGCGACCTGGAGGCGGAGGCCCGGCGCATCGTCGAGGCCTTCGGTGAGCAGGAGAAGTCCCCCAAGGCGCAGGCGCTGCTGCAGGCGTACCCGCACATGTGGGACTACATGGTGGAACAGGCCGGCCTCGACGCCGGTCAGTCCCTGACGGTCGAGCAGTTCGTCGAGATCGCCGACGCCCAGATGCTGAGCCAGGGCGCCGTCGGCTTCAGCACCATGCTCCGGCCCAGCATCCGCGCGATGGTCGACCTGTGCGACGTCGACGGCGACGGGGAGGTCGACCAGCAGGAGTTCCGGAAGTGGCTCGGGGCCATCGGCAGTGACATCGACGCGGACGAGGCGTTCCGCCAGGTGGACACCGACGGCAGCGGACGGCTGTCCGTCGACGAACTCGTGGCCGCTGTGGGGAAGTACCACGCGGGTGAGCTCGACGCCCCGCTGCTGGGTGTCTGACGCGCGGACCTACGGCAGGGGCCGCTCCGAACGAGGGTCGCCCGGAGCGGGCCCCCGTCCGCGGACACTGATGAGCCCCGCGGGCGCCAGGAACGGATTCATGTCCGCCGAATCCCGCGGAACCGGCCGACGGGCCGTGTCCGCAGGGCCGGCGCCGGAAGCCGGGCGTCTCCTGGTGCGAGCCGCACTGGCGCTGCTGTGTCTGGGGCAGGGGGTGCCCGGCGCGTGGGCTCTGTTCGCGCCTCGATCGTTCCATGACGCGTTTCCTCTCCCGGCTTTCGCGTGGGTGACCAAATTCCCCCCGTACAACGAACACCTCGTGCGTGACCTAGGTGCTCTGTCGCTCGGTCTGACTACGGTTCTGCTGTGGGCCGCTGTTCGTCCCGAGCGGTCTCTGGTGCGGGCGGCGGCCTTCGGCTGCCTCGCCTTCACGATTCCGCACCTGGTATTCCACGTGGCTCATCTCGGGCGATTCCAGACCGTGGACGTGGTGGGGCAACTCATCTCTCAAATCGCCCCGATCGCCGTGGCGGGGATGGTCATTGTGCTGAGTCGGCGAAGTAATGGCGCGGGCGTATAAATGCGCCTCCTCTTTTCTTCTCACTCGAAAGAGTGGGTTGGTGAAGCCGGTTCAGGTAAGTATCTGAAGCGCAGGTCCCGAAAAGAAAAACGAAAGGAAGAAGCGTGAGCACTTCCGTACAGGAGCAGCGACTGCGTCGCCGCTTCGACATGTGGGACAAGAACGGCGACGGCACCATCGATCGCAGTGACTGGGAAGGCGAGGTAAAACGCATTCTGCTCTCGTTCGGGGAAACCGAAGGTTCCCCGAAGGGCCGGGCTCTCACCGACGCGTACCTCGGCATGTGGGATCACATCGCGGGGCAGGCCGGAGTCGGCCGCGACGGGGCACTGGGCTTCGACCGGTTCAAGGCGGTGGCGGCGGAGCAGGTGCTCGACCGCGGGGAGGCCGGCTTCGACCAGGTGCTGCGTCCGACGATCAGCGCGATCGCCGACCTGTGCGACACCGACGGTGACGGTCAGGTCAGCCCTCGGGAATTCCAGCGCTGGATCGTCGCCATCGGCAGTGACGAGTCCGCGGCGGGCACGGCGTTCAAGCTGATCGACACTGACGGCGACGGTCAGCTGTCCGTCGACGAGCTGATCGCGGCCGTACACCGCTACCACTCCGGTGAGCTGGAGTTCTCCCTGCTCTGACCCGTCCGCGATCCACCGGTCCCCGCGTCCGGCGCTCCCCGGCCCACGAGGAGCGTCGGCGTACCCCCGACCGGGCAGCCCGATCCGCCTCGGCGCCACGAAAGGAAACATGTCCAGCGCATCCCCCGGACCGAGGAACGGCAGGCGCGGCCGGGCGACCGGCACCGCGGACGACACGTCGGTACAGGTGCCCTTCTTCACCCAGGCCCGGACCTTCGAAGCGCTCTGGCCGGACATCCGTACCCGGCTCACCGAGGTCTTCGACAACGGCAAGTTCTCACACGGCAGGCAGGTCGCCCGCTTCGAGGAGGCTCTGGCCCGGTGGACCGGCGCACGCTACGCGGTCGGCGTGAACAGCGGCACCGACGCCCTGGTGCTGTTGCTGCGCGCCTGCGGCCTGCAACCAGGTGACGAGGTCGTCGTCCCCGCCTTCACCTTCGTGGCCTCGGCCTCCTGCGTCGTGCTGGCAGGCGGCCGCCCGGTCTTCGCCGACATCGACCCCGTCACCTACACGATCGACCCCAAGTCCGCGGCCGACTCGGTCACTCCACGCACCCGCGTGATCATGCCCGTCCACCTGTTCTGTCAGATGGCCGACATGGACGCGCTGCTCGACGTCGCGCACCACCACCGGCTGACCGTGGTGGAGGACAGCGCCGAGGCCATCGGCATGCGATGGAACGGCGTCCATGCCGGGCTCCTGGGAGCCGGTGGCGTGCTGTCGTTCTTCCCCACCAAGACACTGGGGGCCATCGGCGATGCCGGGGCGATCCTCACCGACGACCGCCGACTCGCCGAGGCCGCGGCGGCGTTGCGTCACCACGGGCGCTACGGCCGGACGCTGGCCCACTTCCCGGGCATCAGCAACGAGACCACCGTCAACGGCGTCAACAGCAAGATGGACGACATCCAGGCGGCCGTCCTCCTCGCCAAACTGACCCGGCTGCACGAGGACATCGCGCGCAGGGCCCGGCTCGCCGCCGCCTACACGGAACGGCTGACCGGCACGCCCGGCGTACTGCGGCTCCCCACCGTGGTGCCCCGCACCGCACAGACCCACCCCGTCTTCTACGTCTACCTCATCGAGGTCGAGCGGCGTGACGAACTGGCCGCGTACCTGGCCGAGCACGGCGTGGGCACCGAGACGTACTACCCGGCCCCGCTGCACCTCCAGGAGTGCTTCGCCCATCTGGGATACCGCCGGGGCGACTTCCCGCACGCCGAGAGGGCCTGTGAGCACACGATCGCCCTCCCGCTGTACCCCGACATGAGCCTCGACGACGTCGACACGGTGTGCGACCTGGTTCGCCGCTTCACGACGAGGAGGCCCGCGTGACAGTTCCCTTCTTCGCCCCGGACCTCTTCGAGGACGACCGGCAACTGCTCATGGACCTCGTCCACGACATCGGCACCGCGCCGGAACAGAGGTTCCTGCTCGGCGAGCACACCGCCCGATTCGAGGAGGCCCTGCGCGACTCGCTCGGCGCCGCCGACGTCGTGGCCTGCTCCAGCGGCACCTCCGCGCTGACCCTTGTCCTGCACGCCATGGGCATCGGACCCGGCGACGAGGTGGTCGTACCGGCTTATGGCTGTGCTCCGCTGGCCAATACCGTGGCAGGGCTGCGGGCGACACCGGTCTTCGCGGACGTCGACCCGTGGACGATGGTGGCCGACCCGGACGAGGTGGAGCGGGCGATCACCGACCGGACCAGGGCGATCATGCCCGCGCACATGTTCTCGGTGATGGCCGACATGCCCCGCATGAGCGAGATCGCCCGGCGTCACGGCGTGCGCCTCGTCGAGGACTCGGCAGTCGCGCAGGGCGGTCTCCTCGACGGCCGCCCCGCCGGGACGTGGGGCGAGGCCGGAGTGTTCTCCTTCGTCCAGGTCAAGACCTTCGGAACGGTCGGCGAGGGCGGCGCCGTCGTCACCATGAACCCCGAACTCGCCCGTACGGTCAGGTCGTTGCGCAACCACGGGCAGAGCGAGCGCTTCGTCTACCCGCGCACCGGCTACAACAGCCGGTTCGACGAGGTGCTCGCCGCCTTTCAGCTCCACCGGCTCCCCGCCTTTCCCGGACTGCTGGAACGCCGGGCCCGCATCGCCGACTACTACACCGACCGCTTCACGCCGCTCGCCGAGCGCGGTGTGCTGCCCCCGCCGCCGGGCCGCAACGGCCGCTGCTTCTACGTGTACTCGCTGCTCGCCGAGGAGCGGGACGAACTGCAGCGGTACCTGGCCGACCGGGGCATCGAGAGCCACGTCTACTACCCCCTCCCGCTGCCGCACCAGGCCGCCTTCAGCCGGTTCGCGCCCGTCGACCGCAGCTGGCCGCACGCTCAGAGCGCCAGCCGACGCCAACTGGCCATCCCGGTCCACCCGCGCCTCACCGACGCCCAGGTGGAGCACATCGCGGACACGGTCTGCGCCTACGCGGGGCTGAGCAGCAGCCGCTGACCGAACACACTGGAAGGAGCGGAGCAGATGACGACCCGCACCGAGGCCGGACCGTTCCCGTCCGGAACGGCACGTCCCGAGAGCAAGATGCGCAGCTACGCCCGGCTGGGCAAACTCGACGTCTACGACTACTACCCCAGCGTCGCCGTGGCACTGTCCGCGGTGCTGCTGCCCGTCTCCGGTCTGTGGCCCGCGACGATCGTGACGCTCACCCTGTTCCTCTTCGGCGCGGTCTGCGTCATCGTGGCGATGGTCGCCCTCGACGACGTGACCGGCTACCGCGACGGCAGCGACGCCGCGAACTACGGCCCGGACGACCCGCTGCGCAACAAACTCCGCAAGCCGCTCGTCGCGGGGACCCTGACCCTGCGCGAAGCGCTCGGTTTCGGGTGGGCCACCGCCGCCGCCGGCGCCGCCCTGTGGGCCGCCGCCGTGGCGGCCGCCCCGCATCGGCCCACCTGGGCAGTGGTGCTGATCGCGGCGCTGTTCGTGGTCTCCGTCCAGTACTCCTACGGGCTGAAGATCAGCTACCACGGCTTCCAGGAGATCTTCCTCGTGGGGCTGGGCGCGGCCCTGGTGATGGGCGCGTACGGGCTCGCGGCCGGCCACTTCTCCGGGTTCGTACTCGTGCAAGGGGTGCTCTTCGGTTTCGGACCGCTGCTGTTCGGCGTGTACTCCAACACCAACGACATCCCCGGGGACCGGGCCGTCGGGCGTCGCACCGTGGCCTGCCTGGTGTCGCCGAAGGGCAACGCCGTCTTCATCGGGTCGCTCTCCGCGGCGGAATTCCTGACCGGCGCCGTCGCCTCCGCCGTCGGGATCGCCCCGTGGTGGTTCGTGTTCCTGATGCTGCCCGTCACCGCGCTGCGCGTGCGGCAGTACCGCACCGGCTTCCGCCAGGGGGACATCATGCGCGCCCGCAGGCTCGGCTTCCCCGCACACCGGATCAGCACCCTGCTGCTGATCACGGCGAACCTGATCGTCGGCGCGGGGGCCACCGGATGAGCCCTGATCTCGACGTGGCCGTGGTCGGCGCAGGCATGGCCGGACTGACCACCGCGCACGAACTGCGGCGCGCTGGCCTCGACGTGCGGGTCTACGAACAGCACGAGCACGTCGGTGGCAGGATGCGCAGCTTCCGGCACGCCGGATACACCATCGACGAGGGTGCCGAACAGATCTCGGAGCAGGGCTACCGCGCGACCTGGGAGCTGCTGGCGCGGCTGGGTGTGCCGAAGGGCGACGTGCCGCGCATCGGCAGGTCGGTCGGTGTGTGGCGCGGCGGGCGTGCCCACCCCGGCGTGGCGGACCCCTCCGCGGTGCTCACCGGCGCGGGGCTCTCACCTCGTGCACGGTTCGACCTCGCCCGGCTCCTGGCCTGGACGGGGTCGCACCGCCGGAAGTTCGACGCCGACCACCCCGAACGGACCCCGGCAGGGGCCCTGACGGTCAGGGAGTTCGCCCGCCGGTACCACAGGGACGTGCACGACTACCTGCTGCAGCCGGTCGCCGGAAGCTTCTTCGGCTGGGACACGGCGCGCTCCGCCGTCGCACCGATGCTCAGCCTGCTGTCGGAGGTGGGTCCCGCTGCCGGCTGGCGGACGTACCGCGACGGCATGGACCTGCTCGCCCGGCGGCTGGCCGAGGGGCTCGACGTGGTCACCGGCAGTCAGGTGCACGAGGTCGTCACCGAGGAAGGCCGCGCGCGGCTGCGCGTCGGGAACGACAGCGTCACGGCGCGCTCGGTGGTCCTGTGCGTGCCCGCCCCGGTTGCGGCGCGCCTGCATGCCAACGCCCCCGCCGACGAGCTTTCGTTCCTGTCGGCCTGCACCTTCACTCCCGCGCTCAAGGTCAGCTGCCTGCTGGACCGGCCGCTCGCGCCACCGTCCCGCAAGCCGCTGTATGTCCTGCTGACGCCGGAAGCGGAGGACAGCGTGCTCTCCGCGATCATCGTGGATCACGCCAAGCACCCGGACCGGGTGCCCGCGGGCAAGGGACTGCTGACCCTGATGGCCGACGCCCGCACCATCCCCGAACTGCTGACCGCGCCGGAGCGGCAGACGGCCGACCGGCTCGTGCGGGCAGCCACCCGGTACGTACCCGGTCTGGAGACCACCGCCGGGCGCCATTTCGTGCACGCGTTCACCCATGGCCTGCCGGAAGCGACTCCCGACGCCCTGCGCAGACGAGGCGGGTTCATGGCGCGTGCCGCACGGCCGGTCGAGTACGCCGGGGACTGGGTGATGCTGCGGCCGGCCAGCGAAGGCGCCGTACGCTCGGGCGCGCTCGCGGCCTCTCGCGTCCTCAGTCGGCTGCGGCCACCGCGGGCCCTCGGACGGACACGCCCCAGCTCCCGTCCCACCGAGGAGAACGTTTCGTGAAACCACACGACATGAGCGTCCTGTTCGACGAGTGCGCCGAGCATCAGGTCGGCACGCGCTTCCACCTGGACCGGCCGTTCGACATCGACGCGGACGCCCGGACCCACCACACGCTCCCACAACTCGCCACGCTCGTACGGGAGGCGGCCGGCTGGCTGGACGCCGCAGGGGCCGGCCCCGGCGACCGGGTGGCGATCGTCAAGGACAACCACTGGGACTACGACCTGCTGGCCTGCGCAGCCGTGCGCGTCGGCGCCGTCCCCGCGCAGCTGTCCGCGCACCTGTCCGGCGAGACGCTGGGGACGCTGCTGGCCCGGCTCGGCCCCGCTCTGCTCGTCACGACGGCCCAGGTGCTGGAACGCGGCCGGAAGGAAGGCGCCGACCTGGCCTCGGCCGCACGGGCCACCCTGGTCCTGGACGGCGCCGTGCCGGGGACGCTGGGCATGGACGACGTACGCGGACACACCGCTCCCGGGCCTCGCCGACGACACGACGACGAGCCCCTGGTGATCCACCACACGTCGGGTACCACCGGTGTGCCCAAGCTGGTGGTGCACTCCACCCGAACGATCGTCGGGAAGCTGGCGCGGTTCGAGAGCGTGCGGTGGCCGCGGATCGGCCTGCGACGCAGCGACGTTCTCGCCAACGCGAGCGCGTTCGCCCACGGCAGGACGTTCTGCTGGACCGCGAGCGTCCTGTGCATGGGCCCCGCCGCGATCTCGATCATCACCACGCAGGACCCGAACCTCGCCGACCCTGTGCTGCGCGCCCATCCGCCGACCGTTCTGGAGGCACTGCCCGCCTCGTTCGTGCGCTTCCAGCCGCTGACAGAAGGACTGGACAACCCGTTCCGGCGCGTCCGTATGGTCATCAGCACGTACGACGCCGTGCATCCCCCCACCGTCCGTGCCTACCTCGGGGCGAGCCGGCACCGCGGTCCCGTGTGGATGGAGGGATGGGGGCAGACCGAGACGGGACCGCTGACCTTCCGCTTCCACACCCGGCGGTCCGTCCGCCGGGCGGCGGGCGGGGCCGGAACCCGGAACCTCGGACGTCCGGTGCCGGTCAAGACGCGGCTGCGGGTGGTCGATCCCGACACCCACCGGCCCCTGCCGAGGGGGCAGGCGGGCCTGGTACTCGCCAGGACCGCCGCCTGCGCCCTGGGCTACGTCGGCGAGGAAGACCGCTGGGCGGCCAAGCGCCACGGCGGCTGGTGGAACACCGGCGACATCGGCGCCCGCAACCGCGACGGCAGCATCGAGCTGCTCGACCGCGAGGTGGACCGCGCGCCGCAGCTCAGCTGCCTGCGGACCGAGGACCTCCTGGAGACCCGGCTGCCGCAGGCCATGGAGTGCGTCGTCCTCGCCGAGCCGGGCCGGGACCCGCTGCCCGTCGTGGTCACCGCCGACGGCGAGGTGGACGGGGCCCGCTGGAAGGAGGCGGTGCGCGACCTGCCGCCGCTGCGCGAACCGGTCGCACTCACCTGGGACCAGGTACCGCGTACGGGCACCGGCAAGGTGCGGCGCGGGGAGCTGCTGCACCGCCTCACCGGACGGACCGACACCTACGGCTCCGGCCGGTGGACCTGAGACGGGACAACGGGAGACGACATGCACAACAGCCTGGGCCGGAACCCGGGGTACGTCTTCGACAACGACAGCGTGCACAGTGACGAGCTGCACCGCTGCCTCACCGACGCGTACGACACGAGGACCTTCGACAGGCTCGCCGAGACGGGCGTCACCACCGGGTGGCGGTGTCTGGACATCGGCTCCGGGAGCGGAAGCGTGGCCCGATGGCTCGCCGAACGCGTCGCTCCCACCGGCGAGGTCGTGGCCACCGACATCAAGCCGCACCACATCCCGGACGGGCCGTGCCTGACCGCGGTCGGGCACGACGTGGTGACCGATCCGCTTCCCGAGGCCGCCTTCGACCTCGTCGTCGCCCGTCTCGTCCTGCAGCACCTGCCCGAACGGCTTGCCGTCCTCAGCAAACTGGTGCGCGCCCTCAAGCCCGGAGGGTGGCTGCACATCGAGGAGTTCGACGCCTCCTACGAACCGCCCCTGCTCACCCCGGACGAGGAATCCGCGCGGCTCTACCGGGCCTTCCTCGACGCCAAGTGCGCTGTCATGCGGGCGGGCGGGGGAGATCCCCACTGGGCCCGCGACGCGCCGGCCGCCATGCGCGCCGCGGGGCTCGTCGACATCGACCCGCGGCTCCGCATCGAGCTGCGCACCGCGGGGTCGCCGGGCCTGCGCATGCAGCTCAACCACACGTACCACCTGCGGGACGAACTCCTGGCCGTGGGCATGACCGAGGCGGAGCTGGCGGACGTACGGGCGCTGATGCTGGACCCGTCGTTCTGCGCCGCGTCCAGCGTCATCTACTCGGTACACGGGCGCCGCCCGCAGGTCGGTGGGGCGCCCGGCCGGAGAGAGGCACCTGCGGAAGACGGCCTGCGGCCACGCCCGGAGGACGCCCGATGACGCTCTGCGCGCCGCGCGCCGGGGCCACGGCACCGGTGGCCGCCGGGGTCGCGGCGCACCTTCTCGACCTGGTGGGCGACCCCGCCACCGCCACCGTCGGCTGGGACATCGACTGGCAGGGCCCGCTCTCCGTCCCCCTGGCCGACGAGCGTGCCGTGCAGGCGGCCTGCGGGATCATGCACGTCCACGGCCGGGCGGCCGGGCGCCCGGCCCCGCTCGCCGTCGACTACGCCTCCACGGTGGCGGGCGTCCTCGCGGCCCAGGGAGTCTGCGCGGCACTCCTCGCGCGGGCCGGCGGCGCCGACGTGAGGCAGGTACGGACGTCGGTCGGTCAGGCCGCGCTGCTGGCCCTCGCCCAGTACCTCGCGGCGGCGACGGCCGACGGCGACGACCAGGAGGGCTGCCTGCCGTCGCGTGCCGACGCGGGGGAAGAGATCGTGCCGGCCGCCTTCCCGTTCGTCTCCGCCGACGGCGTGCGCTTCGAACTCGAAGCCCTCGACGCCGACCGATGGCTGGACTTCTGGCGGCTGCTCGGCGCGGACCGCGCCGACACCGGCCGCGGATGGCGGTCGTTCCAGCAGCGGTTCGCCACCGCCACCTGCTCGCTGCCCCTCGCGCTGCCCGCGACCGCACGGCGTGCGCCGTTCACGACGATCCGGTCGGCCGCGGACCGGTCGGGAGCCGCCGTGCTACCCGTACGGGAAGACCCCCTGCCGCCCACCGTGACGTCGCCATGGACGCTCACGCCGTTCCCCGGCCCGGGCGGCACCACGATCGGCAGGGCCCGTACGAGCACGGACGGGGCACCCCTGACAGGCCTGCGGGTCATCGAGTCGGCACGACGCGTCCAGGGCCCCCTGGCCGGCCACGTCCTGCGGCTCCTCGGCGCCGACGTCGTACGGGTCGAACCGCCGGGCGGTGACCCGATGCGCGGCGTCCCCCCGATGGCAGGCACCACCTCGGCCCGCTTCAGCGCGCTCAACGCCGGCAAAGCCGTCACGGAGATCGACTTCACCACGGACGCCGGACGGCGGGCCGTCCGTGAACTCGTGTCCGAGGCCGACGTCTTCCTGCACAACTGGGCGCCGGGCAAGGCGGCCCGGCTCGGGCTGGACGCCGACGACCTGCGGCCGACGAGTCCCGGGCTGGTGTACGCGTGGGCATCAGGCTGGGGCGACGCCCTGGGGCCGGAACCACCCGTGGGGACCGACTACCTGGTCCAGGCGCACAGCGGTCTCGCCGCCGCCGTGCGGCCCGCGGACGAACCGCCCGCACCCTCCTTGATGACGCTCACCGACGTCCTCGGCGGGCTGGTCTGCGCGCAGGGCGTACTGGCGGCACTACTGGCGCGGCTTCGCACCGCAAGAGGCGGCCGCGTGGACTCCTCCCTGCACTCCGCCGCCACCCTCGTTCCCCGAGGGCCGGGACGGCCCGCGGCGACCGACCGCCCGCTGCGCACGCGGGACGGCTACATCGCGCTCGGGTCCCGGGCCCGCGAGCGACCGGAACTCCTCGCGCGGGCGCTCGGCCTCGGAGCCTCGGCGAGCGCGGACACGATCGCCTCCCGGGCCCGGACCCGGCCCACCAAGGACTGGCTGCCCAGGCTGGCGGCAGCGGGCGTGGCCGCCACGCCGGTGTGCACCAGCCTCGCGGACCTGGCCCGCGATCCGCGGTTCGCTCCGTCGCTGACCGTGGGGGAGTACGCCGCTCCCCGCGCACCCTGGGAGTTCTCATGAGGGCCGGATGGACATCGAACGCCGGCGTCGAGATCCGTGACCTGGTGCCGGCCCCGGTGCGGCGCTCCTGGTCCGAACAGGGCCTGTGCCCCGACCGGGACTTGTACACGCTCTTCTCCGCACAGGTGAGGCGGCACCCCGGCCGGACGGCCGTCATCGACTCGGCGGGCTCCGTGGACTACGCGGGGCTGGACGCCCGGGTACGGCACATCGCCGCCCGGCTCGCCGAAAGCGGCCTGGGCGACCGGGACATCATCGCCGTACGCATGCCGAACGGACGCGACGCGGTGGCCACCGAACTCGCGGTCGCCGCCATCGGCGCGGTGGCACTGCCCTACCCACCGGGGCCCGGCAGCCGGGGCCCGGCGAGCCTGCTCGCCCGCGCCCGAGCCCGCGCGGTCATCGTCAGCCACCTCTCCGACGCGGTTCCAGGCGCCCATCTCCCTTGTCTGGAAGCGGTATTCACCCTCGGGGAGGGCGGTCCGGCCGCACAGTCTCTCGCGACGCCAGCGCGGCAGCCCTTCCTGCCCCGGCCCGTCGACCCCGATGCGCCCGCCCGCATTCTGGTCTCCTCCGGCTCCGAGGCCGAACCCAAGATGGTCGCCTACTCCCACAACGCGATGGCCGGCGGCCGCGCCACCTATGTACGCGCCCTGCACGCCGGGGACGGCCCGATGCGCAACCTCGTGCTCGTCCCGCTGGCCTCCTCCTTCGGCTCCTGCGGCACCTCCGTCACGCTCGCCGCACTCGGCGGCACGCTGCTGGTGCAGGAGTCCTTCGACGCGGCCGATGCGCTCCGCATGATCGTCGAGCACCGTCCCACACACGTGTTCGGCGTGCCCACCATGCTGCAGCGCATCACCGAACAACCACCCGCCCGCCGGGAGGACTTCACCGGTCTTCAGGCCGTCGTCTCCAGCGGCGCGGCCCTCCCGGACGCCACCGCCGACGCGTGCCGCGCCCGGTTCGGCCGCCGTGTCATCACCGTCTACGGATCATCCGACGGCGTGAACTGCCATACCGCCGCCACCGGCCTCAGCCCCGAGGCGGGCACCGGCTTTCCCGACCCGGCCGTGGCGCGGATCCGCATCACCGACGACACCGGTGCTCCCGTGCCGGTGGGACAGCCCGGCGAGATCTGTGCCAGAGGCCCCATGACACCGCTGTGCTACGTCGCCGACCCCGGACTGGACGCCCGGTACCGCACTCCGACCGGCTGGGTGCGCACCGGCGACCGCGGCCTCCTGGACGAGCACGGCAGGCTCCACGTACTGGGCCGCATCAAGCAGATCGTCGTACGAGGCGGCTACAACATCAGCCCGGCGGAGGTGGAACGCGAACTCGCCGCGCATGCCGCCGTGGCCGAGGTGGCCTGCGTGGGTGTGCCCGACCCGGAACTGGGGGAGCGCCTGTGCGCGTGCATCCGCCAGGCGCCGGGCGCGCCCGCACCGGACCTGCAGGAACTCACGACGTTCCTGTACTCCCAGCGCGGCCTCGAGCGCCGAAAACTCCCCGAACTCCTGCTGCGCGTCAAGGAGATGCCACTCGGCCCCAGCGGGAAGATCTGCCGCAGGACCCTTGCGCTCCTGGCTGCCCGTCAGGCCTCCGACATCCGATGACCGTCCACGACCGAAGGGTCTGCCCGCGTGACGACCATGACCGTAGAACAGAGTTCCACGGTCTGCGACTACGAGAGTCCGCTGAAGAGCTGCGTTTCCGGGTCCTCACCGCGGCCCCCGAGCACCGGGACGCGCTCGTCTCCACCGGGTGACGCGTCACACCGAACCCGTGCGACAGGGGAGCGGTGAGCCCCCGGGTCCCCCTGCCAACACCCTGCATCAGGGAGCGATATGGACAGCGTCGCCGTCATCGGACTTGGCTACACCGGTCTTCCCCTCGCCCGAGAGGCGTGCCGCGCCGGCATGCGTGTCATAGGGATCGATGAGAACCCGTCCGTCACCGCATCCCTGAACTCGGGCCGCTCACACGTCCCCGACGTCACCGATGCCGACCTCGCCGCCATGCTGGACGCCGGTTTCCGGGCGTCCGCCGACGAAAGCCCGCTGGCGGAGGCCTCGGTCGCCGTGATCTGCGTCCCCACACCACTGGACGACACGGGCAGACCCGACCTTTCCCATGTGCGAAGCGCCGCCTCCGCTCTTGGGGACCGCCTGAAACCCGGCACCCTCGTCGTCCTGGAGTCCACGTCTTTTCCGGGCACCACGGACGACGTTGTCCGCGGCATCGTGGAGCAGGCCTCCGGACTCAGTGCCGGAACGGACTTCTCCCTCGCCTTCTCACCCGAGCGCATCGACCCGGGCAACCAGACCTTCGGTGTGCGGAACACCCCGCGCGTGGTGGGTGGCTGCACCCGAAGGTGCACGACGGCCGCGGCCGACTTCTTCCGGCACCTGTGTGACCGAGTCGTGGAGGCAGGATCCGCACGCGAGGCCGAACTGGCGAAACTCCTGGAGAACACCTATCGCAGCGTGAACATCGCCCTGGTCAACGAACTCGCCGTCGCCGCCCGGGCCCTGGGAGTCGATGTGTGGGAGGCTCTCGACTGCGCGAGCACGAAACCATTTGGTTTCCAGGAGTTCCGGCCGGGACCGGGTGTGGGTGGACACTGCATCCCGGTCGATCCCGTCTATCTCACGCACTGGGCGCGCACCGGAGGGACCCCGCTGCGGCTGGTGGAGCTCTCGCAGGAGGTCAACGCCGGGATGCCGGCGTATGTCGTGCGGCGTGCCGAGCACTTGCTGAACGAGCGGGGAAGCGCCCTGCGGGACGCGCGGGTGCTGCTGGTCGGAGTGACCTACAAGCGCAACAGCACGGACCTGCGGGTCACCCCGGCCGCCGCGATCGTCCGGCTGATGCGGCAGAGCGGCACCGACGTCACGTATCACGACCCGTTCGTGGACGCCTGGTCGCCGGGCGGCGAACCGGTGAAGCGGTCCGTCGACGCACTGGCTGCAGCCGCGGACGCCGACCTCACGATTCTGGTGCAGGACCACGACACCGTTCCGCTGGACCGGTTGCCCGAGTACGCCCGACTGCTGCTGGACACCCGGGGCCGGCTGCGCGGCACCCGCGCCCATCAACTCTGAGTGATGAAAACGATTATCATGTATCTTCGGTGCGTTCGGATCCCCTGAGAAGAAGCGAGGGCATCGATGCTGCGCTCACCGTCGAGACACGTTCGAGGTTGGATCACCGCGGCGACAGTGGGGTCCGTACTGGTCGGGTGCGGCGCGTCCACCGAGTCGGCGAGCGAAGAAGCCGCCGCGGCCGGGCCCAAGACCGACGTCGCGGTGAAACCCATCAAGGCGACACGGGAGCTGACCGACGCGAACGGCGTCAAGGTCTCCCTGGAGAAGGAACCGCAGCGCATCGTCTGCCTGTTCGCGCTCTGCGACGACATCCTGACCGAGCTGGGCATCGTCCCCACGGCCACGAACAGCGAACTCCTCGCCCACCCCGACTTCCTGGGGGAGCGGAAGGCGAAGGAGGTCGACGTCATTCCCGGCGGGTTCATCGCTCCCGAGGTGGAGGCGATCCTCTCCCACAAGCCCGATCTCGTCATCGGCCTGGAGGACACCCACGGCAAGCTCGCTCCGGCCCTGAAGGACGCCACCACGTTCTGGCCCATGCAGCCCGAGACGTGGCAGGACAGCGTGGGGTACCTGCGCGATGTCGCCGCGCTCACCGGCCGCACCGCCGAGGGCGAGAAGGCCGAGAAGGCCTTCCGTACCAAGCTGGCAGAGGCCGAGCGGACCAAGAGTGACAAGACCGCGCTCGTCATCTACGGCAGCGACGAGAATTTCGGTGTCGCCACGCCGGGGACGGACGTGGCCGGGGGGCTGTTCCCCAAGCTGGCGACCTATCCCTGGAAGTCCCGTGGCGTGGAGGGGAGCTACAGCCTCGAGGAGATCCTCGCGCGTGACGTGGACGTGCTGTTCGTCGAGACGATCGCCTTCGGTGACGCGGACGGCAAGCTGTCGGAGAAGCTGGCGAAGAACCCGCTCTGGGAGAAGATCCCCGCCGTGCGCAACGGGGATGTCCACGAGGTGAACTCCGAGGTGTGGGCCAAGGGCCGCGGTACCCGCTCGCTGGGCATCGTCCTCGACGAGGCCACGGCCGCGCTGCGGTGAGCGCACCGCCGACCACCACTGACAGCGCGGTGGGCGGGGCGGCCGAGGGCGGGCGGTACCCGCGGATCCGTGGGGGCCGGCAACTCGCGGTGCTGGTCGGCCTGTTGGTCGCGGCATCCGTCTGCGCACTGAGTCTGGGCACGCCCTATGTCCCGCTGTACCGGCTGCCTGGTGCGCTGCTGGACGCCGACAGCACGCTCGCCGGGGTCGTCGTCACCGAACTCCGCGTGCCCCGGCTGGTGCTGGCCCTGGTCGCCGGGCTCTGCCTGGGCGCGGCGGGGCTCGTGCTGCAGGAGGCGCTGCGCAACGCCCTGGCCGTCCCCGAGATGCTGGGCGTGTCGTCCGGGGCCGCGCTCGGGGTAGCCGCACCGCTGGTGCTGGCGGCATCCATCCCCACCGCCGTCCAGCCGTTGCTGGCCATCGGCGGGGCCGTGCTCGGCGGCGGGCTCACGCTGCTCGCCGCCGGGTTGGGGCGCAGCCCGTCCGCCGTCCTGCTCACCGGGGCCGCGGTCGCCGCCGCGTTGCAGGCCGCGCTGCTCGTGCTCATGGTGATGGCCGACCAGTTCGACCTCCAGTTGATCTACCGGTATCTGCTCGGTTCGCTCTCCGCCCGTACCTGGGATGACGTCACCGGGCTGTGGCCCTGGCTGCTCGTCGCGTTGCCCGCGCTCGTGCTGTGCGCGCCGGTGCTGTCGGTGTTGCGGCTGGGGGACGAGGACGCCGAGGCGCTGGGGGTGCGTGCGCAGCGGGCCCGGTTCGCCGCGCTGGCCATCGCCATTGTGCTGATCGCACCCGTGACGGCCGTGTGCGGGCCGGTGGCGTGGGTCGGGTTCCTCGCCCCGCACCTGACCAGGTGGCTCAACCCTGCGGCTGACGCGGTGCGTTGGCTGCCCTGGTCGGCGGCGTGGGGCGCGGTCGTGGTGGCCGTCGCCGACGTCCCGGCCCGGCTCGCGCTGGCGCCCGTGGAGACACCGGTCGGCGCGTGGACCGCCCTCCTCGGTGTGCCCGTCGGCGTCGCCCTGCTTCGGTCGGGCCCTCGGAAGCCGGCGGCTCGGCGAGGAGCGGCGCGGTCCGACGCCGTTCGCTCGGAGCCGCGGGGGACGGGCCCTGAAGCCGTGCCGACCGCCGGGAAGGAGACAGGGTGAAGCGGCGCTTCGCGGTGTTCGCCGCACTCGCCGTCGTGTGCGCCTGCGGGGAACTGCTGGCTGGGAGAGGGATGTCCCCGGCTGTGGTCTGGGACGTCCTCGGCGGGGCCGGTGACGCGACGGAACGGCACATTCTGCTCCAACTCCGCCTGCCCCGGATGCTGGTGGCCCTCGCCGCGGGAGCGTGCCTGGGCGTGGCGGGCCTGGTTCTGCAGTCCGCCCTGCGCAATCCGCTCGCCGGCCCCGAGGTCACGGGTGTGACGCCGGGGGCGGTGCTCGGGGCCGTCACCGCGACCGCTCTCGGGCTCGCGGGGTGGGAATCGCCCCTCGCCGTGGTCGTCGCCGCCTGCGTGGGCGGGTGCACCGGAGCCGCGCTGCTGTGGCTACTCGCGGGGCGGGGCCGGGGAGACCCCGCGCAGATCGCCTTGCACGGCGTGCTCGTCTCGGCGGTGCTCGGCGGGTTCACCGCCATGGTGCTGCTCGTCGCGCCGGGTGAGCTCGGCAGCGTCGTCCAGTGGCTCGTCGGCACGACCGAGGGCCGCGTGTGGCAGCACTGGCACCTGCTCTGGCCGTGGGCGCTCGCGTGGAGTGCCGTGGCGTGGCTGCTGGCCGGGCCCCTGACCCTGCTGCGCTGCGGCGACGACATCGCCGGTGCCGCCGGGCTGTCCGCCGCGCGGGCCCGTACCCTCGCGCTGCTGTGCGCGGTGGCGCTGACGGCGGGAGCGGTGGCCGCCGTCGGAGCGCTGGGTTTCGTCGGGTTGCTCGTGCCGCACCTCGCGCTGGCCGTGTTCGGCGCGGACCTGCGGATGACGCTGCCCGGCGCCGCCCTGGTGGGCGCGGCCGTGGTGTGCGGGTCGGACGCGGCCGCGCAACTGCTGTCGCGGCTGCTGGCGGTCGCGCTGGACTCCGGGCGGCTCACGCTGCCGGTCGGGGCCCTCACCACCTGCGTCGGAGCCGCGCTGCTGCTGGCCGTCGTACGCCGCTGGCCGAGCCGAACGTTCTGATGTCGACGAAGGACAGAGCATGACCGAACCCGTGGGGATCCGCGTCGAGGGAGTCCACTTCGGCTACCCCGGACGCCCCGTGCTGCGCGGCGCCGACGTGACCGTCGAACCAGGCGAGCTGACCGCGCTCATCGGACTCAACGGCTGTGGCAAATCAACCCTGTTGCGGCTGGCCGCCGGACTGCTGCGGCCCGACGAGGGGCGCGTGCTGCTCGGCGGGCACGACCTCGCCCGGCTCTCCCGCCGCGCCACCGCCCGGCGCGTCGCGCTGCTGCACCAGTCGGCCCCGGCCGTCCCCGGCATGACGGTGCGCCAACTCGTACGTCAGGGCCGGTACGCGGCGCGCGGCCCGCTCGGCATGCTGCGCGAGGGCGACGACCCCGTCGTACGGCGTGCGCTGCGCGATGTCGGCGTGGAGCAGTGGGCCGAACGGGACGTCGACGCGCTGTCCGGCGGCGAGCGGCAGCGGGTCCGGCTCGCGATGGCGCTCGCGCAGGACACCCGGGTCCTGCTCCTCGACGAACCGACCACGTACCTGGATCTGCACCACCAACTCGACGTGCTGCAGACCGTGGTGCGGCTGCGTGAGGAGCGGGGCCTCACCGTCGTGATGGTGCTGCACGACCTGGCCCACGCCGCCCGGTTCGCGGAGCGGATCGTGGCGCTGCGGGACGGTCGCGTGGTGGCCGACGGGACGCCGAAGGAGGTCGTCACTCCAGGGCTGCTCGCGGATGTCCTGAAGGTGGCGGGAAGGGTCGGCCAGGACCCCGAGGGCGGCTGGCCGGTGTGCTACCCGGATCACCCGCTGCCAGGGGACGAATACGAGGAGACCTCGTGATCGTCCACCCCGAGCTGCGTCGCGCCGCACGGCACGCACGGCGCCCCCTGCTCGCGGCCACCCTCCTGCAAGGGGCCGTCACCCTCACCCACCTCGCGCAGGCCGTGCTGCTGGCCGTCGCCCTCGCCGACGTGGCCAGGGGCGACACGGACCGGCTCCCGCTGTTCATCGGGGCGGTGCTCGGCGTCGTCGTCGCCCGGGCCGGGCTCGGCTACGGGCAGCGGCGCACCGCCACCCGCGCCGGAGCGCGGGTCAGGGTCCGTCTGCGGGACGAACTCCTCGCCCACCTCGGACGGCTGGGACCCGCGCACCTGACCACCGCGCGCGCCGGCGCCGTCCGCACCACCCTGGTCGACGGGGTCGAGGGCGTCGACGCCTACGTCTCCCGCTACCTGCCCCAGCTCCTCATCACCCTCTTCGTGCCGCCCCTGCTGCTCGCCGCACTGGCCGCAGTCGAACCGGCCGCTCTCCTGGGCCTCGTACCCGCCCTGCTGCTCGCCCTGTTCGGGCCGCGCGCCTGGGACCGGCTCCTCGCCAGGCGCGGCAGGGAACACTGGGACACCTACGAGCAACTGGGCGCCGACTACCTCGAAGCGCTGCAGGGCATGCCCGCGCTGCGGGCCGCGGGCGCCGTCGGCCGCACCCGGGAGCGGCTGGAGGAACGCTCGGCGGCGCTGCACCGGGCCACCGTCGCCAAGCTCCGCGTGTCGCTCGTCGACACCGGGCTCACCGACCTGGCCATCCAGGGCGGCACCGCGGCCGCCGCGCTGCTCGCCTGCTGGTCGGCCGTCACCGGATCCACCACGGCGACCGGCACCTATCTGGTGCTGCTCCTGGCCTCCGAGTGCTTCCGGCCCGTACGCGACCTGTCCCGCGAGTGGCACGCCGGATACCTGGGCGTGTCGGCCGCCGACGGACTCGCGGCACTGCGCACCGCCCGACCCGCCGTGCCCGACACCGGAACGGCACCAGCACACTGGCCGGATCCGCCCCAGGTGTGCTTCGAGAACGTGGAGTTCACCTACGTCGGCGACGACGCGCCGGCGCTGCGCGACGTCACCTTCACCGCCGAAGCGGGACGCATCACGGCCATCGTCGGCCCGTCCGGCGCAGGCAAGTCCACGCTGCTCGCGCTGCTCCTGCGCCACCGCGACCCGCAGCGGGGCCGGATCACCGTCGACGGCCAGGACGTCACCGAGTACACGCTCGACTCACTGCGGCAGGGCATCGCCGTGGTCTCCCAGGAGACCTACCTCTTCCACGCCACCATCGCCGACAACCTGCGCCTGGCCCGGCCCGACGCTCCGGACGACGAGCTGGTACGCGCCGCACGCACCGCGGGCATCCACGACGAGATCGCCGCCCTCCCCGACGGCTATGCCACCGTCCTCGGCGAACGGGGCACCACCCTCTCCGGCGGCCAGCGCCAGCGCCTCGCCCTCGCCCGGGCCCTGCTGGCCGACGCCCCGGTGCTCGTGCTCGACGAGGCGACGAGCGCGGTCGACGAACGCCGCGAGGCGGACATCGTCCGCGAACTGCTGACCGCCGCGGGCGGCCGGACCGTCCTGGTGGTCGCGCACCGCCTCGCCGCGGTCCGGCACGCGGACCGCATCGTGGTGCTTGACGGAGGACGCGTGGACGCCGTCGGTGCGCATGCCGCCCTCGTCGAGGCCGGGGGCGTCTACGCCGAGCTGGTCAAGGCGGGCCACACATATGAAGGAGGGCGCGTCGCATGAGCCGCACCACCGACACCGACGCCGCCGTCCCGCATGGCAGCACCACCGACCCGTCCGTGCCCGCACGCGGCTCTCTGCGTGCCCTGTTGCCGGCCCTCGGCGGACACCGGGCGATGATGGCCCGCACCTGCGCCGTGGCGCTCATCGAACAGGGCTTGCTGGTCGCGCTGTTGACCCTGGCCGCGCACACCGTCGGCGCCGCCGTCATCACCGGCCGCGCCCCCTCGGCCGGTACCGTCACCGCTCTGGTCGTCCTCGTCCTCGTACGCCCCCTGATGACCTGGCGCGAGATGGACCTCTCGCACGACCTTGCCTACCGTGTGCTGGCCGAGCTGCGTGTGCGGGTCTTCGACGGGCTCGCCCGCAGCGCACCCGCCCGCGTGGCCGGCCGGCGCAGCGGGGACCTGGCCGCGACGGCGATGGCCGACGTCGAGGCGCTGGAGTTCTTCTACGCCCACACCACGGCCCAACTCCTCGCGTCCGGCATGGTGTTCACCGGAGGAGCCACGGCATTGGCCATGGTGGAGCCCTGGCTGCTGGCGGCGGTGCTGCCGGTCGCCGCGCTGCTCGCCGTGGCGCCCTTCGCCGACGCACGCGAACGCGCCGCGCGCGGGGCCCGTACCCGGGTGGCCGCCGCGAAGCTGTCGGCCGACACCGTGGAGGCCGTCGACGGGCTGCGTGAACTGCTCGCCTTCGGCGGGCTGTCCGAGCGGCGCGGCCGTCTCGCCGAGCAGGGCCGGAGGGTGGGCGAGGCCCAGCGTGCGGAGGCCACCTGGGAGGCCATGGCCGCCGCCGTACGCGATCTGCTCATCGTGCTCGCGGTCCTCGGCGTGGTCCTCGCCGCCGCGCAGTCCGTGACCTCCGGACGGCTGCACGGAGCGTGGGCCCCGGCAGCGATGGCGCTCGCCCTGTCGGTGCTGGGCCCGGTCGCCGAGTCGGCCAGGGCGCTGAGCCAGGCCGTGGGTCTGCGCGCCGCGGCCGCCCGTGTCGACGCGGCTGTCAAAGCACCCGCCCTCGCTCCACCGCCCGCCTCACCCCACCCGCTTCCCCCGGGCCCGCTGGGGGTCCGACTGCACCGGGTGAGTTTCGACTACGGGGGCCGACCCGTGCTGGACGGGGTCGAGCTGACGGTTCCCGCGGGGCAGACCCTCGCCCTGGTCGGTGTCTCCGGAGCTGGGAAGTCCACGTGCGCCCATCTGCTGGCCCGATTCTGGGACCCGTCCGAGGGAGCCGTCCACCTGGTGCCCCGCGACGGCGCCTGCGTCGATCTTCGCGACCTGGCCGACGCCGAACTGCGCCGTGCCGTCGCCGTCGTGGGCCAGGACACCCCTCTCTTCCACGGCACCCTCGCCGAGAACCTGCGCCTGGCCGCACCGGACGCGGACGACGACCTCCTCGCCGAAACGGCCCGGTTGTGCGGCGTCGACCGGATCGCCCCCATGGACACCCTCGTCTCGGAGCGCGGCGCCACCCTCTCCGGCGGCCAGCGCGCCCGGATCGCTCTCGCACGCGCGCTGCTGGCCGAGCCGAGGATCCTCGTGCTGGACGAGACCACCGCACACCTGGACAACGCCGGTGACGCCCAACTCGCCACCGCGCTCGCCCAGGGCGATCGCACCACGATCGTCATCGCCCACCGCCCCACGACCATCCGCCGCGCCGACCGCATCGCCGTACTCGAAGCCGGCCGCATCGCCGAGCAAGGAACCTGGGACGACCTCACAGCCCGCCCCGACGGCGCGCTCAACCGGGTGCTGACCGTCACACCGTCCTGAACCCGGTGCACTTGGTGGCAGCCGGCCGGCTGGTGGGGCCACCTCACTCAGGTGTCCCGATCCTGCTGAGGCTGTACTCCCAGAATGCCGAGCGTCGCGGTGCGAAGGCAGGCTGCCGCCTCGGCCACCGTCATCCGGCCGGCTCCGACCTCGTCGCCCGCGGCATGGCCGAGGGCGGTCACCGCGGCCACCAGCCAGGCGGCGGGCGGGGTGCGGTCGAACTCCCCGGTTGCCTGCCCCCTCTCGATCAGCCGCGTCAGCCGGGCCGCGACGGGTTCGTGCCGTGATCGGTCGGCTTCAGCGCTCGTGGAAGCAGTTCCGAGCTCGAGCAACACCGGGTGCCGCTCGAACAGCTGCCAGCCGATGTCCTGCAGCCGCAGCAGCGCCTCGAGGGCGGACCCGTCCTCGACTTCCGCCGCGTCCATCGCCGCCATCGCCTGCTCCGTGATCCGGTCGGCGACGGCTTCCAGCAGCGTGTCGCGAGTGCCGAAGTGCGCGTAGACGGTCTGGCGGGTGACCCCGGCCGCTGCGGCGATGGCGGCCATGCCGGCGTCCGGCCGCTCGGCGAGGAGCTGGACGGCGGCGTCGAGTACGGCGGCCCGACTCCGTTCGGCGTCGGCCCGGCGGCGCCGGACTGCCGAGGGGGAGCCAGGAGACCCTGAATCACTCAACTCTTACACCCTTGTCAAAAATAGTCTGCGGCGTATACCTTACAGCGATGTAAGAGATCGTAGCGGGGTGCGGTCCTGCCTGTCTGATCGGAGCCGTATGAAACCTCTGGAATCCAAGACACCCGAGCAGTTCATCGCCGACTTCTTCACCTCATTCACCGAGGCCGTCGTCCACAGCGACGAGCAGCCCGCCGACCTGATGGCGAGGTACTACACCCGGGACGTCGTGCAGGTCGCCGACGGCGTGCGGCTCGACTGGGGGAGGCTCGTCGCCCACCTCCGGCCCGTGCGCAGGAATCTGACCGAGTTCTCCTTCCAGGTGCACGAGGCGCTGACGGACGGGAACCGGATCGCGGCCCGGTTCACGATCCATGCCCGGATGCGTAAGAGCGGGTCCGTCTCCACCCGGGTGCACATGTTCGCCGAGTTCACGCCCGACGGCCTGATGCGCCGGGCCCGGCAACTCACCCGAACCCTCGACCAGGTCGAACCGCAGCACGAGCACGGGAGCTAGAACAGATGCGCCTCCAACTCGCCCAGGGGATCGCCCTGCTGTCCACCGGCGCCCTCGCGGGCGCGTTCGGCTACGGAGCGGCCAACCTGGTGCCCACGTTCAACGCCGTACCACTCGAGATGAGGCTGTCCTTCCACACCGAGCTGATGAGAATGAACGGCATCACCGTGCAGGGGGCCATGGGGTTGTCGGTGCTCAGCGCGATCGCCCTCGCCATGAGGACGCGAACCAGCGCACGGTGGCTCGCCGGCGGGGCGGGGCTCCTGGTGGTGGCGTCCTTCCTGATCACCCGGTTCGGCAACGTCCCCATCAACGGACGGATCAAGGAGTGGGCCGCCACCTCGCCTCCACCGGATCACGCCGCGATCCTGGATCGCTGGGAGGCGTTCAACCACGCCCGCACAGGCGCCGCGTTCGCCGCCTTCGCCCTCCTGATCATCCTGTCCGTACGCCGTGACCGCACCGGAAGACGCTCGCCGGCAGCGCCACTCGGTGATCCCGGCGGGGAACGAAGGGGGTGAGGCGCAGCGGTGGGAACGCGGAATCCGGGCGTGGTGGTGCCGGAGCGACCACCAGGCTGCGGAGCCGCCGATGCCGCCCTCGGCGATCTTCCCCTGGTCCCGTAGGAAGCCCAGTGTCCACGTGATCCGGGTGCTGAAGACCTCGTCGTAGTCGGTGACTTGGCAGGCCAGGAGCTCCGCGTGCAGTTGCGGCCCGAGCAGTTGGCGTACAGGACCGTCCTCGCTGGTGCGGTGCGGGCCGTACGACGTCGCGGGGGTCGTCAGGCGAGAGACCGAAGATCGGGGCGTAGCAGGCGGCCACGGACCACAGCGCGGCCCGCTGCGTGGACAGCACGCCTTTGGGTCGGTGCGTGGTGCCGGAGGTGTAGAGGATCCAGGCCGGATCGTCGAGGCCGAGCATGTCGATCTGCGCGGCCCCGTCGCTCTCGGCCGCGCTCCGAAACAGCCGGGCGCCGTCCGGGACCGGGCCGGTCCCGGTGACCAGGACGCCCAAGCGGTCCTGCGGCGGGCCCAGGCGTCGTAACTGTGCGAGGTGCGCGGCGTCGGTGATGACGAACGCGGCGCCGCTGTCCCGCAGGAAGTGGGCCAGCTCGGCGTCGGAGGACCGCGGGTTGAGCGGGACGCCGACCATCCCGGCCCGCAGGACGGCGAGGCAACTCTCCACCATCTCCACGCAGTTGCCCAGGCGGATCGCGACGCGGTCACCGCGACGCAGCCCTGTCCCGGTGAGGTACGCGGCCAGCGAGCGCGTGCGCCGCTCCAGCTCTGCGTAGGTGACGCTGCGCGAGGAGTCGGAGTGGGCGACCCGTTCCCCAGCCACCTCGGCGTGCTGCCGTAACAGCTCCGGCACCGGCCGGACGAGCTCCTCACGCCTCATGGCTCCGCCTTCCAGGTCCATCGTGCCGCAACGATGTTGAGCGTAGAGGTTGCCGACCGTCGAGGGGGCTACTCGTACGGCACGCCGCAGCGGCCCTTCGGCAGCAAGGAGGTACCCCACATGGCCAGCAACGGAGCACACGTGACCACCGTCCAGAGCCCTGTCCCCGCGCAGGAGCTCTCCGGGATCGTCGGCCACCGCTTCGTCTACACCTACGCCAACGGCTGGCAGTACGAGATGTACGTGAAGAACCCGACAACCATCGACTACCGGATCCACTCCGGCATGGTGGGCGGCCGCTGGGTCAAGGATCAGCAGGTCGACCTCGTCCAGCTGGACGACGACCACTACAAGATCTCCTGGAACGAGCCCACCGGTACGTCGGTCTCCGTCAACGTCATGCCGGGCAAGCGCCGTCTGCACGGCGTGATCTTCTTCCCGCACTGGGTCGAGGAACACGGCGAACGCACCGTCCTCTACCAGAACGACCACCTCGACGAGATACGCAGGTACCGCGACGAGGGCCCGACCTATCCGGTCTACGTCGTCCCGGAATTCGCGAAGATCACCCTCTTCGAGTACGTCGGCCCCGACGACGACACGGTCATCGCCACGGCCCCCGGAGACCTCCCGCAGGGCTGGTCCGACCGCACCAACTGACCGAGGTCATCCAGCAGGAATGCCGGTCCTGATCAGGCCGGCACCCGTCCACGTAGGCCGCTGCTTCCCCGAGGGCATCACCACTGCTCCTCCTGGGCAGGCAAGACGTTGTTCCGTTCCGTGCCGAACGCCTCAGGGAGCTTTCGTGTCCGCAACCGACAGGGATGCAGCCGCTGCGCCGGACAGAGGGGACGACACCCCGCTGCGGCGTGCCATCGGCCCCAAGCTGATGGTGCTGTTCGTGATCGGTGACATCCTCGGCACCGGCATCTACGCCACCACCGGGCAGGTCGCCGGCAAGGTCGGCGGGGCACTGTGGCTGCCGTTCGTCATCGGGTTCGTCGTGGCGATCCTGACGGCGGCCTCGTACGTCGAGCTCGTCGGCAAGTACCCGAAGGCGGCCGGAGCCGCGCTCTACACCCAGAAGGCGTTCCAGGTCCCGTTCCTGACCTTCATCGTCGCCTTCATGGTCATGTGCTCGGGCCTTTCCTCGGCGAGCGCGGCGGCCCGTGCCTTCAGCGGCGACTACCTGTCCGAGTTCACGGACTTCTTCCCGCCCACCCTCATCGCGATCCTGTTCATCCTCGCCCTGGCGGCCCTGAACCTGCGAGGCGTGTCGGAGTCCGTGAAGACCAACGTGGTCCTCACGGTGGTCGAACTGACCGGCCTGCTCGTCATCCTCACGATCGGCGCCTGGGCCGTCCTGACCGGTGACGGCGAACCCTCCCGGCTCGGTGAGTTCCAGGCAGAGGGCACCGGTTACGCACTGCTCACCAGTGTTCTGGGGGCGACGGCCCTCGGCTTCTTCGCCTTCGTGGGCTTCGAGGACTCCGTCAACATGGCCGAGGAGACCAAGGATCCGGTGCGGACGTTCCCGCGTGCCATCTTCATCGGCGTCGCCGTCACCGGCACCATCTACGTCCTGGTCGCCCTGGTCTCCTCGCTGCTCGTCGACTACCGCGTGCTGGAGGACTCCAGCGGCCCGCTGCTGGAGGTCGTCAAGGCCGGCGGGATCGACTTCCCGCCCAAACTCTTCGCCCTGATCGCGCTGTTCGCGGTCACCAACTCGGCACTGATCAACATCATGATGGCGTCCCGCCTCTGTTACGGCATGGCGAACGAGCGCATCCTGCCGCGTGCCCTCGGCCACGTACTGCCCCGGCGCCGCACCCCGGTCGTCGGCATCGTCTTCGTCTCGCTGCTCGCCATCGGCCTGGTCTCCACCGGGGAGATCGAAGGCCTCGGCGACACCACGGCCTTCCTCCTGCTGTGCGTCTTCGCCGTCGTCAACATCGCCGTCCTCGTCCTGCGCCGCGACCGCGTCGAACACCAGCACTTCCGTACGCCGACCGCCCTGCCGGTGCTCGGCGCGCTCACCGCGCTGATCCTGGCCAGCCCGTTGTCCGACCGGCCCGCGGACGTCTACATCCGGGCGGGCGTGCTGGTGGCCATCGGCATCGGACTGTGGGTGCTCAACAAGGCGGTGCTGAAGGTACGCGGCGAGGCGTGAGCAGCGCCGTGGGGGGCGGGAACCGGCACCGGGCCACCACGGCTCCCGCGCGACGGCGGCGGGAACGTGATGGCCCGGCAGGGGGGTGCTTCAAGGTGGTTCAGGGGTGGATCAGCGGGTGAACGTGACCCGGTGTTCCTTCAGGGCGCCGCAGTTGGAGCCGTACACCTGCACGTACACGTTGTTGATGCTGCCGCCCCAGTCGACGCAGTGGCCCTTGCCGTAGACGTAGGTCGGTCCGGCGAAGGACGTGAAGCGCCCGGCGTCCTCGTGGCTTTCCTCGGTCGCGGGGACGAAGATCCACGCGGCCATGTCCACGGCGGTACCCGGGTTGTTGCGGATGGTCGTGACGCAGTTCTGCCCGTTGGAGGCGTTGTACGTCAGGTAGACGGTGCCCAGGGAGCCGACGGCTGCCGAGTTCACGGTCTTGTAGGCGCTTCCGCAGACCTTCTGCGGAGTGGTGTTGGGCGCGGCGGAGGCGGGTGACGCCAGGGCGGTCGTGGTCCCCACGGTCAGCGCCGCCAAGGCGGACGCGGCCAGGACGGAACGGGTAAATCTCATATTTCCCCCTTGCAACTCTTCGAGGCGGTTGCTCCTGCATGATGTGACCCGCCGGGCATCCAAAGGGTTGTGCGTCAGTTCCCAGGAAAATCAAGTGAGTTGGGGAGCGGCAATGCGTGAGAATCCCGTCCGTGATTACCGTTCTGTGGTTGTGCGGTCCACCGGGTGTGGGCAAGACGACGGTCGCCTGGCAGCTGTACCAGGAGCTCAACCGGTCGGGGAGGTCGGCCGCGTTCGTCGATGTCGACCAGCTCGGCATCTGCTACCCGGAGCGGGCGGCGGACCCGGGCCGGCATCGTATGAAGGCGCACAACGTCGCCGCCGTGGCGGAGGGGTTCCGGCGGGCCGGGGCCCGGTGTCTCGTCGTCCCCGGTGTCGTCGACGCCGAGCGAGGCGTCGAGCTCGCCGGCCTGCCGAGGGCCGCGGTGACGGTCTGCCGGCTGCGCGTCGGCCCGGACGAGCTGCGGCGGCGTTTCCTCGGGCGCGGTGGTGCTCCCGGACTGCTCGACGCCGTGCTGCGGGAGGCCGACGCCCTCGACGCGAGCGACTTCGCCGACGTGTGTGTCGAGACCGGCGGTGTGGCGGTGCCGGAGGTGGTGCGGCTCGTGCGGGAGCGAACTGGTGGCTGGCCCGGGTCCGCTCCGTCGGCGGCGGTCGACGCGGGGGAGCCGCCCGATGTGCTCGGGGAACGGCGGCCCGCCGACGGCCCCGTGCTGTGGCTGTGCGGTGCGACCGGCGTCGGCAAGTCGGCGGTCGGCTTCGCTGTCTACCAGCGGGTGCTGCGCGCCGGGTTCACCGCCGCGTACGTCGATCTGGACCAGGTCGGCTTCTGTCATCCGCTGCCGCCCGACGACCCGGGTGGCCATCGCGTCAGGGCCCGGAACCTGGCGGCCCTGTGGCGGACCTACCGGTCTGCCGGGGCGCAGGCGCTGGTCGTGACCGGGCCGGTCGGTGACCCGGCCGCGGTCGGTGTGTATGCCCAGGCGCTGCCGGGGGCCGAGTTCACGCTGTGCCGGCTGCACGCCGGGCGGGAGGAGCTGACGCGGCGGATCATGCGGCGGGGGCGTGGCGGCGGTTGGTCCCAGCCGGGCGATCCGCTGCGCGGGCAGCCAGCCGAGCGTCTGCTGGGGGTCGCCGACGAGGCGGTGACGACGGCCGTCACGCTGGAGGACGCGGGCGTCGGCGACCTGCGCATCGACACCGACGGGCACACCGCGGACCAGGTGGCGGACGTGATCCTGGCACGGACAGCGTGGCCGTCCGCGGCAGAACCCAAGGCCGGACCCCGGGCCCGCCTCGGCAGGCGCCCGAGCATGCCCAGGCCCCGCCACCTTTAGTCACGAGTCGCTTACGGCACACGCGAGATCCGGAGGATCTGCTCAGGGGTGTCACACATACTGCACATCCCCCTTCCAAAGTCTCGTTAGCGTTACAGCTCGATCCCACGTGCGAACGTGACCATGCCGCGGCCGGTGAGCCGCCGGCACAGCCAGATCGGGAAGACCACACATGGACTACTGCTCCTCGTGCCGTCGGCACCTCAACGGCGCCTTGGTCTGCCCGGGGTGCGGCGCCTACGCCCCGGACATCGACCCCTCCGCCGCCGACGGCCGCACCGACCCGGCCGCCTCCGGCGCATGGCCCGACGGGAACGTGCGCGAAAGGAACGTGTGGGACGACGGGAGTGTGTGGGACACGAACCGCGCCGGCACGCGGGAGATCCCCCTCGCGTACGCCGGATCGTCCGGCGGCCACGAGACCCTGGGCACCAACCCGTCCGACGGTGACGGCGCCCCGGACACGGAACCGTCCGACGGTCACGAGGCCGCGCACACCGCCGGGGCCGACGGCTACCAGGCCCCGCAACAGGGGCGGGCGGCACGGCGTCGTCAGATGGCCCGCTGGAAGAAGAACCAGCGCCGGGCCGTGGTGGCGACCGCCGTCGCGCTCGTGGGAGGCGGTCTCACCGTCGCCGCCATGAAGGGCGACTCGACGCACGGCGTGCAGTCGGCCACGGCACCCGAGGACACGACCATGGGCGGCGCCGAGGGACAGGCGCCGGAGTACACCGAACCGACGTCGACCCGGCGGGACGTCCCGCGGTCCTCGCCCACGCCCACCACTCCGCCGCACGCCGGCCGCACCTCGCAGCGCGAGCAGCAGCCCCGGGCCACCGCTCCCCGCAGGACCCCGGCGGACCCGCGGACGGACGCGGCCACCGCGCCCCGCGAGCTGCCCAAGACGACGCAGCCGAGGACCACCGCCCCGAACACCGTCGACACGGCCACCGGCAACGCCGGCAAGTCCACGTCGACGGCGACCGAGCAGACGACACCGCCCGCCGCCGACACCGGCTCGGACGCGCAGCAGCCCGCGTCCCCCGAGACACCCCCGTCCGCGTCGAGCCCCACGCCGCCTCCCACGAACTCCGACTCCAACTCCAAGGAGCTCTGCCTGCTCGTCATCTGCCTGGGCTGAGCGGAGCGACGACAGTCGCCGAAAACCCGTGGCCGCACCGCGGCCGCCCTCGTACCTTCGGGTGCATGGCAGACGAGTGCTTCCGGCAGCCGCGGCTCGCCGCGGTGTACGACCCGCTCGACCCCGACCGCGCCGATCTCGAACCGTACCTGCGCATGGCGGAGGAGTTCGGGGCGCGCCGGGTGCTCGACATCGGCTGCGGCACGGGCGTGTTCGCGCTGCTGCTGGCGGAACGCGGCGTCGACGTCGTCGGCGTCGATCCCGCCGGCGCGTCCCTGGACGTGGCCCGCGGCAAGCCGGGCGGCGAGCGGGTGCGGTGGATCCACGGCGACGCGGCGACCCTTCCGCCCCTGACCGCCGACCTCGCGACGATGACGGGCAACGCCGCCCAGGCGATCGTCGATCCCGAGGACTGGCGCAGGACCCTGCGAGGGGCTCGTGCGGCACTGCGGCCCGGCGGCCGGCTCGTGTTCGAGACCCGGGTGCCGGCGCGCCGCGCCTGGGAGGAGTGGAACCGCGAGGCCACGCACACCGTGACCGACGTCCCCGGTGTCGGCGCGATCGAGTCCTGGGCCGATCTGCTCGACGTGAACGGGCCACTGGTGACCTTCCGCTGGACCTACGTGTTCGCCGCGGACGGGCGGGTGCTGACGTCGGATTCGACGCTGCGCTTTCGCGAGCGGGAAGAGGTCGAGGCGGAACTCGTCGCGCAGGGCTATGTGGTGGAGGACGTGCGCGACGCGCCCGACCGGCCGGGCCGGGAGTTCGTGTTCGTCGCACGGCGTCCGCAAACAGCCGACTGACTCAGGCCCTGCCGCCTCCGCGCAAGCGGAATCCGCCCGTACAATCCTCGCGACCAAATCGGGGGCGTCATCAGCGGGGGAGTCCGCGTGGAAACCATCATCGTGCAGTTGCCCGGTCCCGCACAGTGGGGTGCGGACGAGCCGGGCAGGCCCCACCTGATCCATCTGGGCCCCGGGGACATCGCCGACTTCGGCCGCGGCACGCCCGGCAGCACAGGCGTGCGCATCGTGCTGACCGACCCCGGGATCTCGCGCCGGGCCGGGCAGTTGGAGGCGGCCGGGGACTACTGGCGGCTGTCCAACTTCAGCCGCAGCGTGTCGTACGTCGTGGAGAACCTGGAGGGAGCCGGCGAGTACCTGACCGTCGCCCCGGGGCGGCTCGGCGCGCCCGTGCCGTTCGAGTTCTCGCGCGTGGTGCTCCCGGCCCTGTCCGGCACCGCGACCTTCAAGGTGTTCGCACCCCAGCACGCCTACCTCGGTGAGCAGTCCGCGCCGGGCGGCGGGGAACAGACCGTCCACCCCTTCGCCCTGGACCCGACGTCGAAGTACTTCCTGGTGCTGGTGGCCCTGTGCGAACCCCGGCTGCGCGACCCCTCCGACTCGGCGCTGCCCGGGGTCGGGCAGATCGTGGAGCGGCTGCGGCCGCTGGAGTCCTGCCGGGACCTGACCCGCTCCGCGGTCAACTACCACATCGACTACCTGGCCTTCGCCAAACTGCGCCTGGACCTCGGTGAGGAGACCGCGACCGGGTCCGACGGCGGCCGCACCGGAGCCAAGCGCTCCAGGCTCGCCTCCGTCGCCCTGCGCTTCGGCCTGGTACGCGAAGAGCATCTCAGCCTGCTGCCGTCCCGCGGGGCCGGCCGTCTCACGCCGCAGGAGGCAGGCGCATGACGAGACCCGACGACGTCCCGGACGACCTGGAGATACCCGGACCGCCCCGCCTCCCGGAGGGTTTCCGGATCGAGGACTGGGAGGTGGGCACGGTCATCGGCTCCGGCGGCTGGGGGACCGTCTACGAGGCCCGTACCGTCGCCGACGGCACACCCGCCGCCGTGAAGGTGCTCCCGACCGGCGCCCTGGGGCCCGGGCAGCGCGCCGCGCTCGGAGAACTCGTCGAGCGCGAGGTCCGGTTCAGCGCCGAGGCCGACCACCCCCACCTCGTGCGGACCCACGCCGTGTGCACCGTCGAGGCACCGCACCTGCCCGCCCTGGACGGTGCCATCGCCCTGGTCATGGACCGTGCCGAGGCCAGCCTGAAGGACGTCCTGGACGCCGCCTCCACCGGCGGGCCGATCGACCGTGCCGACCGCGTCCTGCGCGGAGTCGCCGCCGGACTCGCCCACATGCACGACGCCGGCTGGGTGCACGGCGACCTCAAGCCCGCCAACGTCCTGCTGGGCCCGGGCGGGCAGGTGTGGCTGGCGGACTTCGGGCTGGCCGCCGAACTCGACGGCACCCACGCCCATCTGCCGCCGCTCGGCACCCTCGACCACCTGCCGCCCGAGTGGTGGTCCCAGCGCACCGGCACCCAGGGCGCCGTCGTCCGGCCCACCGCCGACATCTGGGCCTTCGGCGTCCTCGCCCACCAGGTGCTCACCGGCGGACTCCACCCCTTCCCGGGCGCCACGGCCCGGGCCCGCTCCCTGGCCGCCCAGGCCTACGCACGCGGCACCGCACCCCTGCGGCTCGACGCCGGCCTCGGCGACGACGTGCGCCGGCTGATCGCCGACTGCCTGGCGCCGGACCACGCAACCCGGCTCCCGCACACGGCTCGTGGCGTCGCCGCCCGCGTCGAGGAACTCACCGGCGATCCGCGCCGCCGACGACGCCTGGTGCCGGCCGTGGCGGCCGGGCTCGTCGTCCTGACCGCCGCCGCAGTCGCCGCGGCGGCACTCCTCGGCGGAGCCGGCGACACCCGGGACGACGACCGCGACCGCGGCTCCTTTGCCGCCGTCACCGGCGCGCACAGCCCGGTGCCCGGTGAGATACAGGAGGACTCCGACGTACCCGAGGCGCTGCGCCCCGTCATCGCCCGCGCCGCCCACCGCTGCACCGACGAGGAGATCACCCCCGCTCTGCTCGCCGCACTGCTCAAGGCGGAGAGCGGCTTCGACGCCAACGCCGCCCGCCCGGAGAGCGACGAGTACGGCATCGCCATGTGGACCCCGTCGGTGTTCCGGGCCTGGGCGGTGGACGGGGACGGCGACGGCGACAAGGACCACATGTCGCCGCCGGACGCGATCGCCACCATGAGCCTGTACGTGTGCTGGCTCGACCAGCGCTTCAAACAGGCGGGACTGCCGAAGAAGGACCTGCCCGCACTGGTCGCGGCCGGCTACCGCACCAGCGACCGCACGGTCATCGAGGAGGGCGGCGTCCCCGCACGGGTACGCCCGCACGTGGACAAGGTGCTGGGCTATCTCGCCGAGTACGAGCGCTGACCCCCGGACGTACGCGAGCCGCACTCCGGGACGTTCGGCAGCCGGTTGTCCGGCGAGCTGATGTAGATGTTGGAGATGTAGCCGCCGTACTGGGGCAGATAGGCCCACCACTCGTTGGTGTAGGGCGGCACGCTGACCACCTGGCCCCGTGTCTGGCAGCCCACCAGCACCTCGACCCCGGCCGGGAGTTGCGTGACCCGGGCATCACCCGTGGCCGGGCCCCTGCGGACGTTCACGAACTCGCCCCAGGTGCCGAACCACGCCCCCGCCGGCCGCACCCCGCCCGGCACGTTCAGCGAGCGGGTCAGCCGGCCGAGGTCGGTGTACGCCTTCCCGTACGACGTGCCGACCGGATGCAGCGTCAGTACGGCCACGATCGTGCGGTCGTCCGCGCCCACCGTGCCGGTGGTGTGCAGTGCGGGGCGGGTGAGGTCCACGCCGGCGGCGGCCCGGGCGGCGGGAGCGGTGGCCGGTGCTGCCTCGCCCGCCGCCCCCGAGGCGCCGCACGTCCCCTTCGCGTACTCCCCGGCCCAGCCCTGCTTCACCGCCCAGGGGCGGTCGAACGAGCCCGCGATCCCGAAGTGCTGGTCGAAGCGGTCCGAGGCACAGCGCGTGGAGCGGCGCAGGTTGTCCATGACGAAGTCGCGGACGGGCGCGGGCGCCTCGTCCAGGATGTAGCGGTAGATCGCCACGGTGTCCCGGGCCGACAGGGCGGTGTAGCCCCAGTAGCCCTCGTACCCGGCGGGGGCGGCGCGGTGTCGCGCAGACCGAGCCGGGTGGTCATCCGGTCGATGATCGCCGAGCCGCCGTACTGCGACCAGTAGTGGTTCGCGGCCTTGTCGTCGCTGCTGCGCAGCATCGGCTCCAGCCGCGCCCGGTCGGCCTCGGGGATCGTGTAGCCGGGCCCGCGGTTCCACAGGAAGTCCAGGGCCAGCAGCAGTTTGACGACCGAGGCGGACCGGAACCGCGCGCTCTCGTCGACCTGTTCGGTGAACGTGCCGGTGCGGCGGTCGAAGACCGCGATCCCGGCGGTGACGCCGTCCGGGATCTGAGCGCTTCCTGGTCGCCGGTGGCCCGGTGGCCCGGTCGCACGGTGGTCCGGCGGAGCCTTGGTCCCGCGCCGACACACTAGGAGCCCGAGCGGTGGGGCCGGTCCTGACGAATGTCAGGGCTCCCCGAAACGAGACGACCTGTGGCGTTCGACCCTGATAAGTGTCAGGTGTCGCAGGTGTGGTGACGCCCGTACGGTCACGACCAGAAACACCCGCCGACACACGAAAGAGGGCTCATGAGCCGCCGATCACTCAGGACACTGCTGGCCGCCGGAGGCGCCGCCGCGGTGATGGCGCTCCTCCCGACCTCCGCCCAGGCCGCGCCGCACTCGGGCGGCAACTACGGGGCCTACGGGAACGAGGGTCAGTACCCCACCACCTCCTACTGCTCGGGCACGTTCCGGCAGGTCGGGGCCACCAAGTACGCCGAAGGCATGGCCCTGAAGTACTTCTACTCCGACAAGTGCGGCTCCTTCGCCCGGATCGAGAACTCCCGGCCCGGCTGCGTCGCCGTACTCCAGCGTTCCGACAACGGCGTGGGCCGTGTGGACGGCTGGGTCTCCGAGACCGTCGACCCCGGCATCACCTACGCCTACACGCAGATGGGCAACAACCTCAACGGACGCGTCTCGCGCGCCCTGCTCTCGTGCGACGGCCACGACCTGACCGAGACCGGCTGGTACTGAGCCGCACACACGCCACAGGGGGCGGCCGGTGTTCCGGTCCGCCCCCTTCGCGCACCGACGTCACCGGGTGGGGCAGCGTCGGCTACGTCTTCTACACGGACATGGGCCCGATGGGGTACTGCTGACCTGCAACGAGCCCGCGGCGGGCCACCGATCTCCGGTGGGCCGCCGCGGGCGTGTGGTGGCTGATGGTGCGTCAGCAGTCCGGGACGCCGGCAATCTTCTGGCCGCCCCGGATGTACAGGTTGTTCACCCAGGCGACGTCGCTGCCCGAGAGCTCCATGACGGCGGTCCACCAGTTGTTCGTGCCGACGGCCGGGTCGTGCACCGTCTGGCCCTGCTTCTGGCAGATGGCGTCCGCCCACCACTGCGAACGGACCGCGAGGCGCGGGGAGTTGGTGGTCGGCTCCTGGCGCAGGTTGACGTCGGTGGCCCAGATGTAGACGTCGGTGAGAGTCGGGTCGCCGCCGTCTGCGACGGCCGGGGCCGCCTGGGCCGTGGTGGCGAGGCCGCCGACGGCGAGCGCGGCCGCGGCGAGGCCCATGGCGGTACGGCTGATCATTCGCTTCATGTGTCTGTCCCCCGTAGGACGATGGTGAGGATGGTGTGGTCAGAAGTGGTCATGATCCGGGTCAGCAGCGCGCCGAGGCGGGCAGGTCGCCGTACTCGTTGCCCTTGAGGTACACGGCGCTGACGTAGCCCTCGAGGAGCTTCACCCAGACGTCGTTGCTGTAGCCGTTGTCGGTGATGCGCTGGCCGCGGGTCCAGCAGTAGGCGCCGAGCGGCTGGCCCGCCGGAACGGTGGCGAGGATTCCGTAGGAAGTGCCCGGCCCGTAGCGGACGTTGACGGTCTCGTACGGTACGACCGCGTACGGCGCGGCCATGACGCGGGCGCCGCCCTGCTCGCCTGCGGCGGACGCGGCTGCGGTCCCCGCGGTGAGCGGGCCGAGCAGAGCGAGCGCCCCGGCGCCGACGAGCGCGGCCCTGGCGAAGATGCGAGTGGACATGTCGAGTTCCCCCTGAGGTGTGGCCGACGCTCAGAACTGTAGGGAGAGCAGGGGCGACGCGGTCCCTGACAATTGTCAGGGTCGTGCGGGACAACAGGGGTGCGGGCGAGGGTACTTGGCCCTGCCGGGCGGGGGCGGCGCGATACGGCCGAAAACCGCTCGACGACCACAGCCGCCTCTGTCTACGATCCACCGCGCGGCATCGCGTGCCGGTCACCGTCCGGGTGAGGCATGGAGGCGCCGCGGAGATGCCCGTGGAGGCATTCAACAGTGTCAGTCGAGTTCAATCACACCATCGTCCTGTCCCGTGACCGGGAGAAGTCCGCTCGTTTTCTCGCGGAGATCCTGGGCCTGGAGGTCGGGACACCGGCCGGGGTGTTCCTGCCGGTGACGACCGCCAACGGCGTCACGCTGGACTTCCTCACCATCGACGCCGACATTCCTATGCAGCACTACGCGTTCCTCGTCTCCGAGGACGAGTTCGACGAGGCCCTCGACCGGCTCGTCGCGGCCCGGATCCCCATCCAGGCCGACCCACACGGCAACCACCCGCGCAAGATCAACCGCCACGACGGCGGCCGGGGCGTGTACTTCCTCGACCCGGCGGGCCACGGCCTGGAGATCATCACCCGTCCGTACGGCGCGGACCCGTCCTCGCCGCTTAACGGCGTCATGGAGGATGTGCCCGGGGCGGTCTGATCCGGCCTGGGCCGGGGACGGGGGCGACGCCGCTCCCGTCCCCGGCCCACCGCTCCCGCGAGCGGGCCGTTCAGGCGGCGTCCTTCAGCGTCAGGGGAGTCGGCTCGGGGCCGGCGTCCGGTGTCCTGCCGCGGCGGGGGAGCAGGACGGGGGTGGAGAGGAGGAAGACGCCGGCGAGGGCGATGGCCGTATGGGGGCCGGTCAGGTGGGCCAGCAAGCCCCACAGGGCGGTCATGGCCGCTGTGGTGGCCTTGCCGGTGGCCGACCAGGCGGACAGGGTGCGGGTGACCCGGTCCGCGGGGGTCCGGTCGAGGCGGTACGTGGCGAACACCGGGTTGAACACGGCACAGCAGGCGATCAGCCCGAACTCGACCGCCATGACCAGCGCCAGCCCGGCCGTACCGGGGCCGACGAAGGCCAGTCCGAGTGACCAGCAGGCCCGCAGCACCCCCGCGGTGAGCATGACCCGGTGCCGCCCGAACCGCGTCACGAGCCGTGGTGCCAGGCGCGAGCCGAGCAGGCCGCCCGTGCAGGGCACCGCGAAGGCGAGCGCGTACTGCCAGGGGGCGAACCGCAGATGGTCGACCATCAGGACCATGAGCGGTGGAGAGGCCGCAATGATCAGGGAGTTGACGAGGACCGTGTTGAAGAAGAGCGGGCGCAGCGCCGGGTCGGCCAGGATGTACCGCCAGCCGTCGAGCAGGTCGCCCGCGCGGGGGCGGACCTCGCTGGACGCGGGCCGCACCGGGGGTTTCTCCTCGCCGCCGATCGCCCGGAGGCCGAACGCCGAGAGCAGATAGCTCACCGCGTCGGCCACCACGGTCGTCACCGGACCGAACAGCCCGATCGCGGCCCCGCCCAGCGGCGGCCCGACCATGCTGGCCGTCCAGGTCGTCGCCTCGAACCGCCCGTTCGCCACGAGCAGGTCCCGCCGCGGCACCAGCCCCTTCAGGAACGCCCCGGCCGCCGCGTTGAAGGTGATGTCGGCCGCCGCGACGGCCACCGACACCAGCAGCAGCTGGCCGAAGCTCAGCCGGCCCAGGGCGAACGCCACGGGGATGCTCAGCAGCACCGCGCACCGGACCAGGTCCGTAGCGATCATCACCGGCCGTTTACGGCGGACCTCCACCCACGGTGCGAGCGGCACCGACACCGCCGCGCCGACCGCCGGTCCCACCGCCGCCAGCAGCGACACCTGCATCGGTCCGGCGTCCAGCGCCAGGACCGCGATCAGGGCGAACGCGTCGAACGCGAGCCAGGTGCCGGCCGTGCTGACCGCGTACGCACCCCACAGCCACCCGAACCGCCGCCCCAGCGACCGCCTGCCCGCCATACCCGGCGCACACTCCCAGCTCCCGCGGACAACCCGGTGTTGACCGGCAGCCATCCAAGCGGGCGCAGGGCCGCCCGGGCAAACAACCGTCCGTCACCCGTGGCACAACCAACCGTTGTGCCACGAAGACACGGGCCGTCCCACCCGTGAGCCGTCTCAGCGCTGGTAGAGACCCACCAGCGTGCCGTCCGCGATGCGGCGCTTCTCGACCTCCTCGTGCACCTGGTTCGCACGGGGCGCGTCGGGCAGGACGCACGGTTCGGACAGGGCGTAGAGCCGGAAGAAGTAGTGGTGTGCGTCGTCCCCGGGCGGGGGATGCGGGCCGCCCCAGCCACGCTGCCCGTAGCCGTTGACGAGTTCCGTGCCGCCCGGTGGGCAGTGCCCGGCCTCGACGCCGTCGCTGTGCGGGTCGATGCCGACCACGACCCAGTGCGCGAAGGTGCCCGACGGGGCGTCGGGATCCTCGCAGATCAGGACCAGTTCGGCCGCGTCGTCCGGTACGCCGCTCCAGGTCAGCGGCGGAGAGACGTTCGGTCCCTCGTACGCGTACCGGCGCGCGATGAAGGAGTGGTCGTTGAACGCGTCGCTGCGCATTTCGATGCCGGTCATGTGCCCCGGGGTACCCCCGCGGGACCCGGACATGCGGTTCGGGACCGATCGCCTCGGGTACCCGTGAACCCTCCGGAACGAGCCGGAATAGGGTAGCGAGCCGGAAAAGAGGTAGGGGACGGAGGATCACGAGGATGTCTCCCCTGGCAGAAGACCCCGCGGCACACCCCCGGGAGGACCGCCGCGCCCCCGCTCGCACCGCACGGCTGCGCAACCGCATCCCCGAGCCCGACGAGGAACCCGACCTCCTCGGCCAGTACCTCACGCAGATCGCGGCGACCCCGCTGCTCACCCGGGAGGACGAGGTCCGGCTGGCCCGGCGGATGCAGGCCGGCGTGCGGGCGCTGGAGGAACTGGAACAGGCCGACGCCGGTGAGCGCGACCTCACGCCGGAGCGTCGCGAAGAGCTGGAGGAGGCCGCCCGGGACGGCCAGGCCGCCAAGGACCACATGGTCCGCGCCAACCTCCGGCTCGTCGTGTCGATGGCCAAACGCCACGCCCACCGCGGGCTGCCCCTGCTGGACGTCATCCAGGAGGGCAACCTGGGGCTGATCCGGGCCGTGGAGAAGTTCGACCACACCAAGGGCTTCAAGTTCTCCACCTACGCGACCTGGTGGATCCGCCAGGCGATCGAACGGGGCCTGGCCGCGCACGCGCGCACCGTGCGGCTGCCGATGCACGTCGTCGAGCAGCTCCAGAAGGTCGCCAAGATCGAACGGCGTCTGCAACTCGACCTGGGTCGTGAACCGAGCGTCGAGGAAGTGGCCCGCGAGAGCCGCCTCGCCGCCGACAGGATCGGCTGGCTGCGCCGCGTCGGCCGGCAGGCCGTCAGCCTGGACACGCCCGTGGACGAGGCCGGTGAGACCGTGGTCGGCGACCTCATCCCCGACACCGAGGTGCTCCAGGGCCCGGAGGTGGCCGAATACCAGGCCCTCGCCGAGGAACTGCGCGAGGCCGTCGGCACGCTCGGGCCTCGCGAGGCCATGATCCTCAGCCTCCGCTACGGCCTGCACGACGGCCACACCCGCACCCGCGACGAGGTCGCCCGCCGCGTCGGCCTCACCCGCGAGCGGGTACGCCGGCTGGAGAAGGAGTCCCTCGCCCGGCTGCGGGCGCCCGAGAACCGGGAGCGGCTGGAGGCCTGGGCGGGCTGACCTCCCGGCTGATGCTGCGCTGCGGGACGGGTATCCCGGCTCGTGCGGCGCTGCCGGGCCGGTCTTCCGGCTCAGGTCGCGTTGCCGGGCCGGTCTTCCGGCTCATGCGGCGCTGCCGGACCGGCCGGCCGAGCCACCACCGGTTCATCCGCGCGTCAACGCCAGCGAGCCGTCCGGCTCCAGCGTCACCCCCACCCCGCCGCTGATCCGGTCGAGCGTCGTCCGCAGCCACGCTCGGTCCGCCCAGGGGGCCGGCTCCAGCCGCATCCGGCGCGCCCGCAGCGGCACCATGCGCAGCCCCGCCAGCCGGCCGCTGTCCGCCTCGAGCGAGACGAGGAACGCCAGCCGCAGGTCGTCGCGGTACTCCTCGTAGCCGGTGATGCCCTCGTAGTCGTCGACGAAGTCGCCGCAGCCGTACAGGATCAGCCGGTCCCGGTACACCTCCAGCGGTCGGGGGTGGTGCGAGGAGTGGCCGTGGACGACGTCGACCCCGCCGTCCACCAGGGCGCGCGCGAAACGGACCTGCTCCCGGGGCACGCGGAACCCCCAGTTCGTGCCCCAGTGCACGGACACGACGATCACGTCACCGGCTCGGCGGATCCGGCGGACGTGCCGCAGCACGGAGTCGGCCGCGGCGGGCGAGAGCTCGGGCACGTACGCCACACCGGGCCGGTCCGACGTCGCCGCCCAGCCTGACGGGATGCCGCTGGAGCGCGCCCCGAGCGCGAGGACCAGCAGCCGGCGATCGCCGGGGAGGGGGACCGCGGCGGGCGCGTACGCCTGCTCGGCGTCACGTCCCGCACCCGCCGTCCGCAGGCCGGCCCGGGCCAGTGAGTCCAGGGTCTCCAGCAGGCCCGGGCGGCCGAAGTCCAGGACGTGGTTGTTGGCGAGGACGGTCACGTCGGGCCGGGCCACGGCCAGGGCCGGTAGGTTGGCCGGGTGCATCCGGTAGTGGATCTCCTTGTCCAGGGCGAACGTGTTGCCGCGCGTGACCGACGTCTCCAGGTTCACGATCCGGGCGTCCGGGGCGGCCGCGTCCAGCACCCGCAGCGCCTCGCCCCACGGCCAGGACGGACCGACGGGGGCGGGCACCGGGCCGTGCGCCGACTGCGCCAGCCGGACGTAGGACCGCGCGTCCTCGACGTACGCCTCCCGCAGTGCCGGATCACACGGGTGCGCCAGAATCTGGTCGACGCCGCGCCCGAGCATCACGTCACCGCACAGGAACAGCGTCACGACGCCGCCGCCCACACCTCCACGGTAGGCGCACCCCGGCCGACGGGGTCACGCGTCGACCGTCACCGCACACGACCACCCGTACGGATCCGGCCCGATCCGCAGCTCGCTCCACTCGACGGCCGTCGGAACCGCCCCGGTGATCTCCACATTCGCCAGACCGGTCACCGCCAGCCGCACGTCCAGGCCGCCGTCGGCCTCGTCCGCCTCCACGTCCACCGGCACCTGGCCGTACTCCTCCAGCCGGAAGATGATCTCGTCCAGCAGCGAGACGAGCAGGTCGTCGTCGCTGGCCTCGGCCAGTCGCACCCGGTCCACGGCGGTCGGACGCACTCCGGAGACGTCCGCGAAGCACTCCACCATCGCCAGGACGGCCTCCGCCAGACAGTGCTCCCGGCACGCCGCCCACGCCTCGATCCGGATGCACTCCGGATGCGGCACCGCCCGGTGCCCGCACTCGCCCGCCTGCCGTCCCTGCCCCTCGTCGCCCCTGTCACCTGCCATGAACATCGACTGCCCGAGGCTCGCGCCCCCATGCAGCGACCGGCCCGGCGCGTGGGTCAGACCGGCTCGTCCGCGAGGTACGGCGGCGCCGGGTCGTACTGGATGTGGCGGCGCACGGCCCTGGCGTGGTCACGGCCGTGCAGCCGGCCGACGAGCCACAGCGCGCTGTCGATGCCGGCCGAGACGCCCTGGCTGGTGACCAGGTCGCCGTCCACGACGTAGCGGACGTCCCGGACGACCGTCACGTCACCGAGGGCCTCGAGGGTGTCCTCCTGGCTCCAGTGCGTGGCCACCCGCCGCCCGCGTGCGGGACCCGCGGCGTGCAGCAGGAACGTGCCGGTGCACACGCCGTGCACCCACGCGGCCCGCTCCGCGGTCTTCCCGATCCAGTCGGTGACCACCGGGTTGTGCACCTGGACCTCGCGCGCGCCCCGGCCACCCGGCACGTGCAGCACGTCGAGCGGCGGATGGTCGTCCAAGGTGTGGTCGGGCAGGACCCGCAGGCCCTTGTTGCAGCGCACCGGGCCGGGGTGCTCGGCGACGAGCACGGCCGTGTCCCCGCCGTCGCGCAGTCGGGCGGAGACGTTGAAGACCTCCCAGGGGCCCACGAAGTCGAGCTCCTCGGCGTCCTCGAAGACCAGCAGGCCGTATGTCGTCATACGGGTTCCCCTTTCCATGAGACGTGGTGTGCGTTGCTACGAGACCTGGTGAGCGCCGGCGGGTTCCGAGGTGGAGCGGAAGCGGACGCGGTAGTCGGACGGCGCGATGCCGAGCCGGCGGTGGAACGTGCGGCGCAGGGTCTCGGCGGTGGCGAAGCCGTAGCGGCGGGCGATGGCCTCGACCGGTTCGTCGCCCTCGGTGAGGGCGCGCTGGGCCGCCTCGACGCGCACCCGCTCGACGTACGCGGCCGGCGGCACGCCCAGTTCGGCGGTGAAACGGCGCTGGAGGTGCCGTGGGCTCAGCCCGGCGTGCGCGGCGAGGCCGGCGATGTCGTGCCGGGCGCCCGGATCGGCGTGGATCGCGGCGACGGCGGCCCGCACCGGGTCCGTCGCCGGCTGCCGCGCCCACAACGCCACGCTGAACTGGGACTGGCCGCCCGGCCGGCGCAGGAACAGCACCAGCCGGCGGGCCACCGCGTGCGCGACGTCCCGGCCCAGATCGTCCTCCACCAGGGCGAGCGCCAGATCCATGCCGGCCGTCACACCGGCCGACGTCCACACCCGCCCGTCCCGGACGAAGATCGGCTCGCAGTCCACCCGCACCTCGGGGTGCTCCCGGGCCAACTGCTCCTCACGGGCCCAGTGCGTGGTGACCCGGCGCCCGTCCAGCAGCCCCGCCGCCGCCAGCAGGAACGCCCCGCTGCACACCGAGGCCACGCGCCGGGCACCGGCCGCCGCGGCGGCGATCCAGGAGACCAGCGCCTCGTCCTGCCGGGCCCGGTCGACACCCCGGCCGCCGACCACCACGAGCGTGTCGATCCCGGCCGGGCCGAGGTCCGCCACGCCGTGCTCGGCATGCACGAGCAGTCCGCTGCCCGACCTGACCGGTCCCGCCCGGGGCGCCACGACCTCGCAGGCGTAGTCGTCGCCCGAGCTGTGGAACACCTCGTGCGGGCCGGTGAGGTCGAGCGGCTGAAAGCCGTCGAAGACGACGAAGACGATACGGCGGGGAGTCACGAGACGGCGGGGAGTCACACTTCCACGCTCCTCCGGCCCGCGGTATGGCGTCAACGACACGCATCCCACAGATCGCGCCATGCGGGAGGCGGGACGGCCGCCGCAGGGTGGGTAGGCGGGCGGAAGAACCCGGGAACCGGGGGACGAACGGCCCCGGGAGTCCGGGAATTGGGGGAGAGGAGGCCTCCGATGATCTCCCAGACGGTCACCGTGCCCGCCGACGGCGCCGCGCTCACCGGCGATCTGACCGTGCCGCCGGCCGCCCGCGCGGTCGTGCTGTTCGCGCACGGCAGCGGCAGCTCCCGGCACAGCCCCCGCAACCGCGAGGTCGCCGCCGGCCTGCGCACCGCCGGACTCGGCACCCTGCTGATCGACCTGCTCACCGAGGAGGAGGAACGGCTCGACGTCGTCACCGCCGAACTCCGCTTCGACATCCCCCTGCTGGGCCGTCGGCTGGTGGCCGCCATCGACTGGCTGGCACAGTCGCCCGGCACCCAGGGCCTGCCCGTCGTCCTGCTCGGCGCCAGCACCGGCGCGGGCGCCGCCCTGGTCGCCGCCGCCGGGCGCCCCGACCGGGTGCCGGCGGTCGTCTCGCGCGGCGGGCGGCCCGATCTGGCGGGCGACGCCCTGGACGCCGTCCGGGCTCCCGTGCTGCTGATCGTGGGCGGCCGGGACCGGCAGGTGCTGCGGCTCAACGAGGAGGCGGCCCGACGACTGCACGTCCCGCACACCATCCACGTGGTGCCCGGCGCCACGCATCTGTTCGAGGAACCGGGCGCACTCGACCAGGTCACTGACGTGGCCCGGCAGTGGTGCCACGACCAGCTGAGGACCGCGGCGGGCTGACGCCGGCCCGCGTCAGCCGGCCACCGGCACATCGATGCGCAGCCGGGCGCCCTGCCGCAGCAGTTCCCGCTGCACCAGCCGGTACGGCACACCCCGAGGCCCGTGCTTGTGACGTACGGTCAGCGCGGCGCACACGCCCGCCGCCTGGCCGGTCGCCATCGCGATCGGCATGACCCGGTACGACGAGTGCGCCACGTGCGTCCCCGAGATGCAGCGGCCCGCCACCAGCAGCCGCTCCGTGCCCTTCGGTACGAGACAGCGCAGCGGGATGTCGTAGAAGCTGCCCGCGGGCACCCGCTTCAGGACCGTCCCGGAGCCGCGCGGGTTGTGGATGTCGACCGGGTAGGCGCCGTGCGCGACGACGTCCGGGAAGCGGCGGGCGGCCAGGATGTCGTGGCCGGTGAGGTGGTAGTCGCCGACGACGCGCCGGGTCTCCCGGACGCCGATGTGCGTGCCGCTCTGCACCACGTACGACTCCTCGAAGCCGGGCACGCGGGTGCGCAGGAAGCGGTCGATCTCCGCGAGCTGGCGCCGGGCGGTGTACTCGGCCCGCGTCAGGTCCCACACGCTGGTGCCGAGCACCCTGTTCACGCGGGTGCTGTTGACACTGACCTCGCGCGGATGCGGCGTCGCGAAGAACAGGATGTCCTCGCGCGGCAGCCGCAGATCACCGTCCGCCCGGGCCTCCTCGACCAGGTCCCACAGACCGTGCACCCCGCGCCACTGGTCGGGGTGCTCCCGCACGTACGCCGCGAAGTCCGGCCGGGCGAAGTCCGCGACCCGGAACATCAGCGTCATCGGCTGCACCAGCCCGTCCTCCGGCCGCCCGATCTCGTACGGCGCCCCGCAGGCCGCCGCGACGTCGCCGTCGCCCGTGCCGTCCACGACCACGTCGGCGTCGATCACCACCGGCCCCGACTTGGTCTCGAACACCACACGCCAGCCGTCGTCGAGGCGCAGCGCCGTGGAGGCGAAGGCGTGGAACAGCATCCGCACGCCCGCCTCGTCCATCATCTCGAGCAGGACCAGCTTGAAGAGCTCCGGGTCGAAGGGGACCGTGTATCCGGTCCTGGGGGAGGGCTTCAGGCAGCCGCCGCGGCCCATGAGGCGGTCCAGCAGCTGCCACAGCACGCCCTGGACGACCGGCTCGCCCTCGCCGTGGTCGGTGGGCAGCAGCCGGGCTTCGTCCCCGGACTCGGTGAACGTGGCCTGCTTGTGCTCGTTGTGGAACGACATCAGCGGCATGACCAGCGCCGCGGTCGCGTTGCCGCCGAGGAACCCGTAGCGCTCCACCAGGACGACCTCGGCCCCGGCGTCGGCCGCCGCGACCGCCGCGGCGAACCCGGCCGGGCCGCCGCCGACCACCAGGACCTCAGTCCGGCCGCCGTGCTGGGCGGGCCGTTCGGGCAGGGTGACGGTGCGGGGCTCGCGCGGTTCTTGCAGGATCGGCATCGGTGTCCTCCCGCGGGCGGGGCCTCGGCGGCGCCGGCGTCACACGCCCAGCGGGCGGGGTTCGGCAGTGGGCTCGGGCGATGGTTCTGCGTGCGTGCCCAGGAGGGGAGCGGTGCCCATGGCGGCCTCCGTGCCGCCGTCGACCTCGTCCAGCAGCACGCCGCAGCGTGCGCAGGTCTCCAGGGCCTGCGTGGACAGCTCCCGGACGCGGGAGTGCAGCTCCTCCTGGCGCTGCGGATATTCGTCCCACAGCCGGTCCACCTCCGCCAGCAGCAGCCCGGCCTGCTCACGCGCCACGCCCACCAGGGCCGGAGCCCCCATCCGGCGTGCGAAGTCGAAGACCTTGCCGGAGTAGGGGAGCGGCAGCACCGGCAGCCCGGAGAGCGCCGCGAAGATCACGAAGTGCAGGCGCATGCCGACCGCCAGGTCCAGATGGCGCATGAAGCCGAGAACCTGCCCCGGGCTGTACGAGCCGTGCAGGATCCGCCCCTTGTCGGGAGCGGTCATGTGGGACAGCACGGCGTGCGCGTGCCGCACGTCGTGCCGCTCCATCGGCAGGAACACCACGTGCGCGTCCAGCCGGCGGACGAGGAAGTCGGCGACGTCGGCGAGCAGCGCGTGGTAGTCGCCCTCGTCCAGCTTCTCGGCCGCCCGGCCCGGCTCCCGTACCGACATCCCCACCAGGCGCGAGTCGGTGGGCACGCCCTCGTGGCGCATCATCTCGTCGGTGAACGGCTCCGGTTCCAGCAGCAGCGCCGGATCGGCGGTGACGACGACATCGCGTTCGACACCCACCTCCTCCAGCACCAGCTTGGACTCCTCGTCCCGCACCACGACGTCGTCCATGTCGGCCAGCACGGTGCGTACGGCCTCCCGGTCGTCGGCCTCGCGCAGCGGACCCGCGCCGATGGCGTAGGCGAAGGTGCGGATGCCCCGCTCCTGCGCGGCCCGGACCAGGCGCAGATAGCGGCGCGCCTCACCGTCGAACAGGAGCCCGCCGCCGCCCAGGACCAGCACGTCCAGCGAGGCCAGTGCCACCAGGACGTGGTTGCGGCTGACGCCCTCCCAGTCCACCACCTCGTCGGCGCCCGGGTGATGGGCCCGGGTGTGCTCGGCGTTCCGGCTGAAGACGACCAGCCGGGCGTCGGGCCGCTGGGCGCGCAGACAGTGCAGGACACAGGTCAGGATCGACTCGTCGCCGATGTTGAAGCCGCCGTACGAACCCAGCACGCCGATGCGCGGGCCCGGCCGGGCGGGCTTCGGATGAGAAGGGGCAGTGGTCATCCGGGTGCTCCCGTCGCGTCGGAGTCTGCTCAGTGGCCTGGTGCGCCGGTCGTGCGGTCAGGGCCGTGCCGTACGTACGGTCGTGCCGTGCGCACGGTCCCGGGTTGCCTGCGCCACCCGCCCGGAAACACCCCGCGTTCCGAGTGTGACGGAGGTCCGGAAGGTGTGCATTGTCCGGTAGGCGATGTGTGCATTGTCCGGTGGGCAGGGGGTACGCGGGAGCCGGACCGGCCGAGGGCCCTCTCCGGGCGGGAAGCAGAGGTGACCGTCATGCGGTTCCGTGATCGCCGGCAGGCCGGCGGGGAACTGGCAGAAACACTGCGCACCCGGCAGAGCGAGGGGGCACTGCCGAATCCCCTCGTCCTCGCCCTGCCCCGCGGTGGGGTCGCCGTCGCGCGCGAGGTCGCCGGGGCGCTGGACGCCCCGCTCGACGTGCTCGTCGTCAGGAAGATCGGGGCGCCCTTCCAGGAGGAGCTCGGCGTCGGCGCGATGGCCGGGGACGAGGTGCCGCTCCTCGACGAGGACGCCATGCGCCACCTGGGCCTGCGTGAGGCCGCCCTCGCATCCGTCATCGAGCGGGAGCGCGCGGAACTGCGCCGCCGCGAGCGGCTGTACCGGCAGGGTCGTCCCGCACCCGACCTGCGCGGACGCACCGTGATCGTGGTCGACGACGGCCTGGCGACCGGTTCCACGGCCCGGGCCGCGCTGCGATTCGTCCGCCGTCAGGCGCCCGAACGGGTGGTGCTGGCCGCGCCGGTGTGCTCCCCGGAGGCGGCCGAGCTGATGCGCGCCGAGGCCGACGAGGTGATCTGCCTGTACCAGCCGGCCGCGTTCATGGCCGTTGGCCTGTGGTACGAGAACTTCGACCAGATGACGGACCAGGACGTCCTGGAAGCACTGCACGCGCAGCTGTGACCAATTGTTCACCTTTCAGGTGTGGCGGAAATCGGCCACGTCGAACAACGATGTGCCATCCCCACACCTGTAACAGGAGCATCAGTGAACGTCCCGCTCTCCGTATGGCTGCTGACCGTGGCAGCTCTGTGCCTGCTCGTCGCCGTCGACTTCTTCGTCGGCCGCAAGCCTCACGACGTGTCCGTCAAGGAAGCCGGGACGTGGACGGTGGTGTGGATCGTCCTGGCCGTGCTGTTCGGGCTGGGGCTGTGGTACTTCGGTGGGAGCGGACCCACCGGTGAGTTCTTCGCCGGGTACATCACCGAGAAGTCGCTGAGCGTCGACAACCTCTTCGTGTTCGTCCTGATCATGGGGAAGTTCGCGGTGCCCTCGCAGTACCAGCAGCGGGTGCTGATGGTCGGCGTCCTGATGGCCCTGGTACTGCGGGCCGGGTTCATCGCGGCCGGCGCGGCGATCATCACCGCCTTCTCCTGGGTGTTCTACATCTTCGGCGCCTTCCTCATCTGGACCGCCTGGAAGCTGATCCAGGACGCCCGCAAGGAGGACCACGAGGAGGAGTACCAGGAGAACAAGCTGCTGAAGATGGCGGAGGAGCGCTTCGGCGTGGCCGACCGCTACCACGGCACGAAGCTGTTCATCACCGAGAACGACAAGCGGATCATGACCCCGATGCTGGTCGTGATGCTCGCGATCGGCTCCACGGACGTGCTGTTCGCCCTCGACTCCATCCCCGCGATCTACGGGCTGACGCAGGACCCGTACATCGTGTTCACCGCGAACGCCTTCGCCCTGATGGGGCTGCGCCAGCTGTACTTCCTCATCGGCGGCCTGCTGAAGAAGCTGGTCCACCTCTCCTACGGCCTGTCGATCATCCTGGGCTTCATCGGCGTGAAGCTGGTGCTGCACGCCCTGCACGAGTCGGGCGTCCACGTGCCCGAGATCAGCATCCCCTTCTCGCTGACCTTCATCGTGCTGGTGCTGGCCGTCACCACGATCACCAGTCTGCGGGCTTCGAAGAAGCAGGAGGCCGAGGCTGAGGAGGCGGAGCGCGCCACCGGGCCCCAGTAGGTTCTGCCGGTTGCAGCCGGGGACCCCCTGGGGCGTCAGACGACGCCGTCCGCGCGCAGGGCCGCCACCTCCTCGTCGGTGCGGCCCAGCTCGGCGAGGATCGACTCGGTGTGCTCGCCGACCGCCGGTACGGGGTCCATGCGGGCGGGCAGGCCCGCGAGGTCGGCCGGCGGGAGCAGGGCCTCCACCGTGGCGCCCGGCACCGCGACCTCGGTCCAGCGGCCGCGAGCGGCCAGCGCCGGGTGGTCCAGGAACGCGGCGACGTCGTTGACCCCGGCGCAGGCGATGCCGATGGCCTCCAGGTCCTCGAGGATCTCGTCGGAGCCGGAGCGGGCGAAGCGGGCGGCGACGATCGTGTTGAGCTCCTCGCGATGGGCGACGCGGTCGGAGGCGGAGGCGAAGCGCGGATCGCCGACCAGCTCCGGCCGGCCGAGGAACCCGGTGCACAGGGCCGCCCACTCCCGCTCGTTCTGGATGGAGAACAGCACTTCCTTGCCGTCGGCGGCCTCGTAGGTCCCGTACGGCGCGATGGTGGCGTGCTGGGTGCCCAGGCGCGGGGGCTGGGTGCCGCCGTGCCGGGTGTAGTAGGCGGGCTGGCCCATCCACTCCGCCAGCGCCTCGAACAGGGACACCTCCACCGGGTGGGCCTCACCGGTGACGGCGCGGGTGTACAGGGCCGTGAGGATGCCGCTGTAGGCGTACATCCCGGCGGCGATGTCGGCGACGGAGATCCCGGTCCGGGCGGTCCCCTCGGGGGTTCCCGTCAGGGACACAAGACCGGTCTGGCACTGCACGAGCAGGTCGTACGCCTTGCGGTCGGCCCAGGGGCCGGTCGTGCCCCAGCCGGATATCGTGCACGGGATCAGACCGGGGCGGCGGCTGGTGACGGTGGCGGCGTCCAGACCGAGCCGGCCGGCGGCGCCCGGGGCGAGGTTCTGTACGAACACGTCGGCTCCGTCGAGGAGTTCGTGGAGGATCTCGTGGCCCCGTGGATCCTTGAGGTCCAGTGTGAGGGACTCCTTGGACCGGTTGAGCCACACGAAATAGCTGGAGTGGCCGTGCACGGTCGTGTCGTACCGGCGGGCGAAGTCGCCGCCGCCTGGCCTCTCCACCTTGATCACACGGGCGCCGAGGTCGGCGAGCTGCCGGGTGGCGTAGGGCGCGGCCACGGCCTGTTCCAGGCTGACCACCGTGACCCCGGCCAGGGGAAACCGCTGCACGCTCATACCTCATGCTCCTGAACCTCGTACCGGACGGCGCCCGGACAGTGTCTCCCAGCCGGACGCGAGCCGGATCACGCGGTCACGCGCGGGCGCGCGGCGGCTACGGCCGGGCCAGGTGCCGCATCGCCAGCGCCAGTTGCAGCCGGAGTCGGCCCTGCGGGGTGCGCACCGGCCAGCCGAGCAGGTGCTCGGCGTGGGCCAGCCGGTCCTGGAGCGTCGAGTGATGGACGTTGATCTCGGAGGCGGCCGCCCGCAGGCTCGCCGTGGACGCGACCGCGTGCAGCGTCGCCGCCAGCCAGGGCGTGGTCGCCGCGGCCGTCTCCAGGGCACGGACGTCGGGCGGCGGTTCGGCGCCCGGCACGACGAGATCGGCGAGGAGGGCGATGCCGCCCAGCTCGTCGGCGTACACGACCCGTGGGCCGGGGTCCTGCGGGGTGCCTTCGGCGGTGAACCGCAGGGCGGTACGGGCCTCGGCCCAGGACCGCGGGAGCTCCAGCACGGGAACGGCCGGCCCGACTCCGAGCCGTCCGACCGTGCCGGCCTCCGCCCCGTCGGGCACGACTCGTGGCCGGTCGTTCAGCGGGGCGAGAGCCCGGGCCGGGACCGTGGGGTCCAGTCCGAGGCGACGGGCGGCGTGCAGCCGGGCAGGTTCCGGGGCCGTGCCGTCGAGGAGCGTCTCGACCAGCGCCGGATCGTAGGCCGGGGCCCGTCCGCGGGTGCGGTCGAGAACGAGACGTATGGCACCGGCGGCCCGCTCGAGAATCACCGCGTCGACCACACTGGGCGCGACCCGGGCGTGCCCACCGCCAACCATCCGGGACGGTGTCCCGGTGCGGTCGGCGTCGGCCATGCGGGACGACGCCGCCCCGGCTCGGTCGGTGTCGAGCATGCGGGGCGCTGTTTCGTCGCGGTCCGTGTTCGCGGCGTCGGGTGCCGCCTCGGTGCGGCCTGTGTGTTCCACGTCGTGCGCGAGCCCGGCGCGGTGCGTGTCCACGGCGTGGGAGGCCGCCCTGGCATGGTCGGCGTTCATGTTGCCGGGCGCCGACCCGCCAGGGTCAGCGTTCACGGCGCCGGACGCCGCCCCCGCACGGCCCGTGTCCACGACGTCCGACGCCACCCCGGCCCGCTCCAGCCACAGCGCCGCCGTGCCGTTCGGGGTCAGCCGGGCGGACGGCCAGGTGGGATCAGGTGGCGCCTCGGTGTCCCGCCTCGTGCCGTCGGGCTCCACGCGCACGTGCACGCGCCGTTCGGGGTCCACCAGCCGGGCCGGGCAGCCGGCCAGTACGGCGGCACCGCGTACGAGTGCCTCCACACCGGCCCTGGACTCGGCCAGACGGTCGAAGTAGGCGATGACCCGGACCGCCGCACCGGCATCCGGATCGAGCGCGGTCAGGCGCCCGGCCAGCTCTTTCATAGGCCCATGGTGCGGCACGCGGCCGCCGAGCGGGCCCCGCGTGCAGGTGACTGCCCGCGCGCGCTGCCCTGGCCGGCGCCGGTGGCAGTCCGCGCTGGGGACGGTCGGCAGGGCAGGTGCGGCAGGAGTGGGAGTCGAGCCGGGGCGAGCTGCGTGCGCTTCCCCGGCCCGCCGGACTCTGCGCCCGTCACGCGCTCAGCAACCTCCGCAGCCAGTCCACATGGGCCGCCCGCGCCGACTGGGAGAGCGCCGCCTGGGGTGCGAAGCCGTCGAAGCCGTGGAAGCCGCCGGGCCAGACGTGCAGCTCGGCCACGCCGCCGGCCTGCCAGATACGCGAGGTGTAGGCGACGACCTCGTCGCGGAAGGTCTCCGCGGAGCCGACGTCGAGGAACGCCGGGGGCAGCCCGGTCAGGTCCTCGGCACGGGCCGGTGCCGCGTACTCCGGCACGTCGGGGCCGCCGCGCCGCGAGCCCAGCAGCGCGGTCCAGCCGGTCTCGTTGGCGGTGCGGTCCCATACCCCGAGGCCCGCCATCTGGTGGGTCGACGGCGTGTCGTTGCGGTCGTCGAGCATCGGGCACAACAGGACCTGCCCGATCGGCTGCGGCCCCTTGCGGTCCCGTGTGAGCAGGGCCAGGGCCGCGCACAGCCCGCCGCCCGCGCTCGCGCCCGCGATGACGATCCGCTCGGGGTCGGCACCGAGCTCGGCGGCGTGGTCCGCCGTCCACAGCAGCCCGGCGTACACGTCCTCGAGCGGCGCGGGATACGGATGCTCCGGCGCCAGCCGGTACTCCACCGACACCACGACCGCGTCCAGCGTCCGTGCCCATGCCAGCGGGACGTCGACGCCGACCCGGTTGTTCCCGATGACCATGCCGCCGCCGTGCACGTGGTAGATGACCGGCCGCGCCCCGGCGGTCGCCGGAGCGGTCGGCCGGCAGATCAGCAGCGAGATGTCGGGCTCGCCCTGCGGCCCGGGCACCTGCCGGTCCTCCACCTCGAACGTCCCGCCCATCGTCAGGTCCAGATCGGCCAGCAGCTGGATGCCAGGGCCCTGGCGCACCTCGGCGATCTCGTCCAGCGTGAGACCCGGACTGATCATCTCCTTGATCAGCTCCAGGGCTCCGGCGAGTTCCGGGTCGAACGGGGGCGGAACATGTGTCATGACGTCTCCTCATGCGAGGTCGCGGCGGCTCGTGCGGCCATGGTCGGTCCCGCCGCCCCGGCCGCGGACGCCGCCGTGCGGCGGAACCTGCCCGCCGCACGGCGGGTGGCGCTCCGGTGCCTGGCGAGGGCCACCGCAGTGAGCGCCGCGACCAGCGCGCACACCCCGAGCCATCCGAAGCGGCCGTACGCGCGCATGCCCAGCCACGAGCCGACGGCGCCACCAAGATACGCGCAGGTCATATAGGCCGTGGTGAGCCGGCTGCGCACCTGCGCGCGCAGCCCCTGGATCCGCACCGTGTTGGCGACCATCCCGGACTGCATGCCGACGTCGAGCAGCAGCGTGCCCACGACCAGGGCCGCCACGCCCGCCGCACCGCCGACACCGCCCAGCGCCAGCACCGCGGCCGAGGCGCTCACCGCCAGGAAGCACACCCCGTTGACCGCGTCCGGCCCCCGCCGGTCGACCCGGCGGCCCGCGACCGGCGTGCACACCATGGTCACCGCGTTGACCAGGGCGAGCAGCCCCACGGCCCCCGCACCCATGCCGTACGCCGGACCGGTGAGCAGCAGCGCCACACCCGTCCACACCGCGGAGAAACCGGCGAACACCAGGGCCTGGTACAGGCAGGAGCGGCGCAGATCCGGCTCCCTGCGCAGCAGCCGCAGCGGCTCGGCCAGGAGCGCGAAATAGCCCTGCGCGGAGGGCGGGGACGTCAGCGGAAGCAGACGCGCCGACAGGGCGGCCACCGCCAGGGACAGCACGGCGGCCAGGACGTACGGTGCCCGCCAGCCCAGCCAGTCGCCGAGCGCGCCGCCGACGGTGCGCGACAGCAGCATGCCCGCGAGGGAGCCGCTCAGCAGGGTGCCGCCGGTGACGCCACGCCGCTCCTGCGGCACCAGACCGGCCGCCAGCGGCCCGGCGAGCGGTGCCACCACCGTCGTCACCCCCACCAGGGCACTGGCGCCGGCCAGCGGCACCAGCCCCGGCGCGGCGCTCGCCGCGAACAGACCGAGCCCGGTCAGCGTGAGGAGCGTGACCAGCAGCGGGCGGTACGGGAGGCGGTCGCCGAGCGGGACGAGCAGGCAGATCCCGGCCGCGTAGCCGAACTGCGTCGCGGTGACGACGCCGGCGGCCGCGTCGGGCGAGACGTGCAGCCCGGACGCGATCAGCGGGCTGAGGGCCTGAGGGAAATAGACATTGCCCACGGCCGTACCGCAGACGAGCGCCAGGGCCAGGACGACCCGGGGACTCGCGCCCGGGTGCGCTGTAGGCTGCCGATGATCGTGATCCGTCATGGACCGAAGTCCACGCCATGGCCGGGCGGTTGCCAAAGGATGTAGCGGGGGCCTTAATGATCAGCTTCCGGCTCGACGCCGAGGACCTCGCCGACACCCGCTTCGCGATCTCGCCCCTGCGCGAGGTGGTGGGCAGCCTGCGCGCCCTGCGCGCCCCCGCCCTCTACCCCCTGCACGTCCGGTGGCGCGCCGCCGTGCTCCACGAGCTCGCCCCGGCCGACGCCCGGCTGCTCGCGGCCCTGGTGGGGGACACCCTGGCCCTGCCCGACTTCCTGACCCCCAGGCCGGCGTCCTTCGCGTCCACTCTCGACGAGCAGCTGACCGTCGTACGCGCCACACCCGCGCAGACCGTACGCCGTGACCTGCTCGCCGCCCACGCGCCCAGGCCCCTGCCGGCTGCCCTGCGGGCGGTCGCCGCGCCTGGTGACGCTCCCGTCGCGGAGCTGCTGGAGGAGCTGAGCGAACTCCTGCGGCGGTACTGGGAGTCGGCGCTGCTGCCGTCCTGGCCCCGGATGCGGCTCGTGCTGGAGGCCGACATCACCCACCGGGCACGGCAGCTGGCCACCGGCGGCGCCCGGCTGCTCTTCGCCGACCTGCACCGCAACCTGCGCTGGGACGACGGTGTCCTGCGCGTCGACCGGATGCGCGGACATCACCACGTGGACGGCTCCGGACGCGGCCTGCGCCTCGTCCCGTCGCTGTTCGCGCACCAGCCGGCGCCCCCGGTCAGCGCCGCGGAACCGCCGATGCTCGCCTACCCCAGCCGGGGCGCCGCCACCCTGTGGGAACCGGAGCCCGAGCCGGACGCCCCCGCCCTGACGGCCCTGCTCGGCGCGCCCCGCAGCACGCTGCTGCGGCTGCTGGCCGAGTCCCTGCCCACGGTGGAGCTGGCCCGGCGCCTCGGGGTGACCCCGAGCGCCGTGTCCCAGCACCTGCGCGTCCTGCACGCGACGGGCCTGGTCACCCGCGCCCGCGACGGCCGCCGCGTCCTGTACCGGCGCAGCCCGCTGGGGGAACGGCTGGCCCGGCACGGCGGGGCCTGAGCCCTCAACGGCTCGCCTCACCCGACCGAGCCGGAGCGGACCCGGATGCCGGCCCGCTGCGCGAGACGACGCGCATGCCGCAGCCGTCGACGACCCGGACCTGGAGCGAGCCGCATCCGCAGCGCGTCCACTCCGTGCGGCCCGTCGCGGTGGTGTGCCGGGACAGCACCTGGAACGGCTCGCCTCCGTCCGGCCAGCCGCAGTGCGGGCAGACGGTGCCGGTGGTGCTGATCATGTCTCTGACTCCTCGTACGTCGTGGCTGGTTGACCGTCGCGACACAGCCAGGGTGCGTCGGAGTCTCCGTACACGTCCAGGTTGACTTTGTGGACCCCATTGTGAAGCGTGGACTTCATGATTGACCTGCGCCGGCTGCATGTCCTGAGGGCGGTCGCCCACTACGGCACGGTCACCGCGGCCGCCCGAGCCCTGCACTTCACCCCGTCCGCCGCCTCCCAGCAGGTCCGCCAGCTCGCCCGTGACCTGGGCGTCGACCTGCTGGAACCGCAGGGACGCGGGGTCCGCCTCACTCCGGCCGCCGAGAGCCTGCTCGCGCACGCCGACGCCATCCAGGCCCGCTGGGACCAGGCGGAACTCGATCTTCGGGCGGACCACGGGGCGCCGTCCGGAGTGCTGCGCGTGACGGGCTTCCCCGTGGCCATCTCGGTGCTGCTCGCGCCGATGGCGGCCCGGCTGGGGGAGCGGCACCCGCGGCTGTCCGTACGGATCACCGAGGCGGGCGTCCCGGAGAGCTTCGACCTCCTCTTCGAGGGTGACATCGACCTGGCGATCGTCGAGTCGACCCCGCACAACCCGCCGCTGAGCGACACGCGGTTCGACCAGCAGCCCTTGCTCGACGACCCGTTCGACCTGGTCGTCCCCGACGGGCACCGGCTGGCCGGACGGGCCCGGGTCGATCTCGCGGAGGCGGCACACGAGCCGTGGATCGCGCCTGTGGAGGAGAGTGCCTGCCGCCCGCACGTCCTGTCCGCCTGCGGCGCGGCCGGTTTCACCCCCGACGTCGTCCACCACGCCCTCGACTGGAACGTCGCCGCCCACCTCGTCGCCCACCGGCTCGGCGTCGCCCTCATCCCGCGCCTGGCCCACCTGACCCCGCATCTCCCGATCGTCCGCATCCGCTGCGAAGGCAACCCCCACCGCAAGCTCCTGACCTGCACCCGCGGCGGCGGCCACGCCCGCCCGGCGGTGGCAACGGCCCTCCGAGAACTACGGGAACTGGCCCCCACGGCCGTCGCCTGAAACCCCGACTCGGGCGCACGAAGCGGGCCCCTGGTCCGTCCATCCGAAGCCCCGGCGGCCCACCGCTCCCGCCGGGTAGCGCTGCGGGGCGTCCGGCGAACCGTGCACGGCGCGACGGCGCTGCGCCGCGGCCGTGTGGGGCGGCCCGCCCGTACCAGTTCTTCGGTGTCCTGCCGGCGACACTGATCGCCCAGGCGGCCATTGTCCGACCCCCGCCCCAGGCCGCTCAAGGCCCGGGCGCCACCCTTCCGCGGCGCGTCCCTCGGCCGTCCGCCCGAAGGCCTGGCCATCCACCGCCGGCGCTGTCTCCCTGGGCTGTGCCGCGCGGTCCGAATGTCGGCGGCCGGTGATTGCCGAGACGTCCATCGTCGCGTCCCTCGCCCCGGGCCGTTCACCACCGGACGCGGCCCTCCCACGGCGCGTCTCTCGGCCGTCCGCCCGAAGGCCGGGCGGTCCAGCCGCCGGTGCTGCCCCGCCGGGTAGCGCTGCGCGGCCTGAATGCCGGCGGTGGTGATCGCCGAGATGGCCGTCGTCCGTTCCCCGGCCCCGGGCCCGCCCGTGCGGGCGTCGCCCTCCGCAGCGCGTCCACCGGCCGCCGAGCCAAGCCCGGGCCGTTCACGGCCGGCGCGGCCCTCCTCGGTAGCGCTGCGCGGGCTGAATGCCCGCGGCGATGATCGCAGAGGCGGTCATCGTCCGTCTCCCCACCCGGCTGTTGACCCGCGGACGCCGCTCTCCGCAGCGCGTCCGTCGGCCGCCTGTGAAGCACGGGTCGTTGACCCGCGGACGCCGCTCTCCGCAGCGCGTCCGTCGGCCCCCTGCGAAGCACGGGCCGTTCACCACCGGCCGCCGCCCTCCGAATCGCGTTCCCATCGGTCGCGCCCAGCAGACCCCGCGAAGCCCCCGCCCCGTCACCGCCCAGGCGCCCCCACCCGCAGTGCGTCCATGACGAGGTCCAGCAGGCGGGTGGCGCGTGGTTGCCAGTCGATGTGGGGGTCGATCGTCCAGAGGCCGCCGATGGTGAGGAAGAGGTCGTCCGCGGTGATTCCCGGGCGGATGGTGCCGGCCTTCTCGTTGGCGCGGAGGAGGAGTTCGGCCGCCTCGGTCAGCGGGGTGTGTGCCGGCTTCGCCGGCTTTCCCGGCGCGCTGGTGGCCTGGCGTAGCGCGTCGGCCAGGCCGGCCTTGGTCATGGCGAACCGTGCGCAGCGGTCCATCCACTCACGCAGCGCCTGGTCGGGTTCCCGGCTCTCCAGCAGCGGTGCCGCGGTGTCGGCGACCTGCTGCATCTCGTGCCGGTAGATCTCCATGACGAGGGCCTCACGGCTGGGGAAGTGGCGGTAGAAGGTCCCCTGCCCGACGCCCGCCTTCTTGGCGATCGCGCTCAGCGGCGCGTCCGCCGAACGCGTCAGTTCGACCAGCGCGACCTCCAGGATGCGCTCGCGGTTGCGTTGCGCGTCCGAGCGCAGAGGAGCGTCCTTCTTCTGCGGCACTCGCCCTCCTCGCGGCCTTGGCCGAAACCCGGCCCTTGTTAAGCGGACAGTTGTCCGTTACGTTTCCGGGTAACGGACAACTGTCCGCTTGCTCCATCGTATCGGCGGGACGCCCGCGCGGACAGTCCCGAGACGACCGTGCCACGGCAGGCCTGCCCCGCATCCTGCACCGCCACGAACCGGCCCCGCCACCCACACTCCTGCCTGCCGACCTTGCGACGTGAGAAAGAAGGCTTCCATGCCACCATCGACGTCCAGCGACCTCACCCTGTCCGTCAACGGCGAGAAGTACACGCTGACCGTCGACCACCGCACCACCCTGCTCGACGCGCTGCGCGAGCGCCTCGATCTGACCGGCACGAAGAAGGGCTGCGACCAGGGCCAGTGCGGCGCTTGCACGGTGCTGGTCGACGGCCGCCGGGCCGTGTCCTGCCTCCAGCTCGCGGTGGCGGCCGAGGGGCGTGAGGTCACCACCATCGAGGGCGTGGCCGAAGGCGATCAACTGCACCCGGTGCAGCAGGCGTTCCTCGACCTCGACGGATTCCAGTGCGGTTACTGCACGCCGGGGCAGATCTGCTCGGCCATCGCCCTGATCGAGGAGCACGCGGCGGGCTGGCCCAGCGCCGCCACCGACGACATACGACCCCAGGCGGGACCGCCACCGCTGACCCCGGAGGAGATCCGGGAGCGGATGAGCGGCAACCTGTGCCGCTGCGGCGCCTACGTGTCGATCGTCCAGGCCGTCGCCCGCGCCGCCGAGGCGAAGGGAGCGGCGGCATGAGGGAGTTCGGTTACCAGCGCGCCTACGACGTCTCCGGCGCCGTGGCGCTGCTCGACGGCGACGACGAAGCCCGTTTCCTGGGCGGCGGCACCAACCTCGTCGACCTGATGAAGACCGGCGTCGAGCGGCCCGCCCGGCTGGTCGACGTCCGCGAACTGCCCCTGAACCGCATCGAGCCGACCGGCGACGGCGGGCTCCGCATCGGCGCGACCGTCACCAACAGCGACCTCGCCGTGCACCCCGAAGTGCGCCTGCGCTACCCGGCGTTGGCGCAGGCGGTGCTGGCCGGCGCCTCCGGGCAGCTGCGCAACATGGCCACCGTCGGCGGGAACCTGCTCCAGCGCACCCGCTGTGGCTACTTCTCCGACATCACCTCGGCGTGCAACAAGCGCATCCCGGGCAGCGGCTGCCCCGCCATCACCGGTGAGCACCACAATCACGCCATCCTGGGCGCCTCCGAGCACTGCGTGGCCACGCACCCCTCCGACATGGGCGTGGCGCTCGCCGCCTTCGACGCGACCGTGTCCTACGAAACGGCGGACGGGCCTGGGGAGTTGCCGCTCGCCGACTTCTACCTGCCGGTGGGGGAGACCCCGCACCTGGAGACGGCCCTGCCGCCGGGCGCGCTGATCACCGGCGTCACCCTGCCGCCCGCCCCGGTGGCCGCCAGCTCCCGCTACCGCAAGGTACGCGAGCGTGCCTCGTACGCCTTCGCCATCGGTTCGATCGCCGCCGCGCTCGACGTCGAGGACGGTGTCGTACGGGATGTCCGCCTGGCCTTCGGAGCGGTCGCCTCCCGCCCCTGGCGGGCCCGCGCGGCCGAACGCGCCCTGCTCGGCGCCCCGGCCGACGCCGAGAACTTCGCGGCCGCCGCGGACGCCGAACTGGCTCACGCGAAACCGCTCCCCCACAACGGATACAAGGTGACCCTGATGCGCAACCTCGTCGTGGCCGGCCTGAGCGAACTCGCCGAGGAGGCCACTCGATGACCACTGTCACCAAAGGCTCCGTCGGTACGGCGCACACCCGCGTGGAAGGCCGAGACAAGGTCACCGGAGCGGCCCGGTACGCCGCCGAGATCCCCTTCACGGAACTCGCCCACGGCTGGCTGGTCCTGTCCACCGTCGCCCGCGGCCGCATCCGCGCCCTCGACACCGAACCCGTCCTCGCCATGCCCGGCGTCCTCACCGTGCTCCACCACCACAACGCCCCGCGCGTCGACAGCGACTACGTCGGACTGCTGGGCGTCCCGCCGGACCCGAGCGTCGCCCTCTTCCAGCACGACCGAGTGATCCACATGGGCTGGCCGGTGGCGCTGGTCGTCGCCGAGACGTCCGAGCAGGCCAGGGAGGCCGCCGAGGCCCTCGTCGTGACTTACGACCAGGAGCCGCACGACGTCGCGTTCTCCGCCGAGCGGCAGACCGAGGCGTATCCGGTCGACGGCCATGCGCCGGGCGTGATGGAGAAGGGCGACCTGGAGGCCCAACTCGCCTCCTCCGCCGTCGTGGTGGACGCGGAGTACACCACTCCGGAGGAACACCACAACCCGATGGAGCCGCACGCCGCGACGGCCCTGTGGGAAGGCGGCCGGCTCGAGGTCGTCGACTCCAACCAGGGCACCACCTGGATCGCCGGCGAACTCGCGAACCTGTTCTCCCTCGACCCGGCCTCCGTGCGGGTGCGCTCCGAGCACGTCGGCGGCGGCTTCGGCAGCAAGGCCACCCGTGCGCACCAGGTGGCCGCCGTGATGGCCGCGACCGTCCTGCAACGCCCGGTCAGGGTCGTCATGACCCGCCGGCAGATGTTCTCGCTCGCCGGCTACCGCAGCCCCACGGCCCAGCGGGTCAGGCTCGGCGCCGACGCGGACGGTCGGCTGCGCGCCCTGGAGCACCAGTCCCTGAACATGACCTCGTCCGTGCACGAGTTCGTGGAGCCGAGCGCCGCCGCGAGCCGGGCGATGTACGACGCGGACGCGCATCACACGGCCAGCCGGGTCGTGCGGCTCGACGTGCCGACCCCGACCTGGATGCGCGCCCCCGGGGAGGCGCCCGGCTCGTTCGCGCTGGAGGCGGCGCTCGACGAGCTCGCCGAGCGGTGCGGCATCGACCCGATCGAGCTGCGCCTGCGCAACGAACCCAGCGTGGGCCCGGTGTCCGGGCTGCCGTTCAGCAGCCGCAACCTGATCGCCTGCTTCCGGGAAGGCGCCCGCAGGTTCGGCTGGGCGGAGCGCGACCCGCGCCCCGGCGTGCGCCGCGACGGCCGCTGGCTGCTCGGCACCGGAACCGCCGCCGCCTCCTTCCCCGCGGGAGCCATGCCCTCCACGGCGGCCGTCACCGCGGAGGCGGACGGCACCTTCACGGTGGGGATCAACGCCGCGGACATCGGCACCGGCGCCCGGACCGCGCTCACCCTGGTCGCCGCCGACGCGCTGGGGGTGCCGACGGACCGCGTCCGGGTGCGCATCGGGGACAGCGACCTCGGTCCGGCGATGATCGCCGGCGGCTCGGCGGGCACCCGCTCCTGGGCCTGGGCCGTCACGGCCGCCGCCGAGGAACTGCGGCGGAGCCTCGCGCCGGGCGCCGACATTCCGCCGGAGGGCATCACCGTACGGTCGAACACGGCCGAGGCCATCGGCGCCCTCGCCCAGAAGGAACGGCACTCCTTCGGCGCGCAGTTCGCCGAGGTCGCCGTCGACCCGGCCACCGGCGAGGTCCGGGTGCGCCGCATGCTGGGCATCTTCGCGGCCGGCCGGATCGTCAACCCGCTCACCGCCCGCAACCAGCTCGTCGGCGGCATGATCTGGGGCATCTCGATGGCGCTGCACGAGGAAGCCGTCCGGGACCGGGCCACGGGCGGCCTCTACGGCGCCGACCTCGCGGGCTACCACGTCGCCTCGCACGCCGACATCCCGCACATCGAGGCCGACTGGGTCGACGACCCCGACCCGGACGACCCGGTCGGCATCAAGGGCATCGGCGAGGTCGGCATCGTGGGCGCCGCCGCGGCGGTCGCCAACGCCGTCTGGCACGCGACCGGCGTCCGCCACCGCCACCTGCCGATCCGCCCCGACCGTGTCCTGATGGCGGGCGGCGATGCTTGACCTCGCCGGGCACCTGCACGAGTGGCTCGAGGAGGGCCGGGACTTCGCCGTCGCCACGGTCGTCGCCGTCGGCGGCAGCGCCCCGCGCCCTCCCGGTGCCGCCCTGGCCGTCTCCGCCGACGGCACGGCCATCGGCTCGGTCTCCGGAGGATGCGTGGAGGGCGCGGTGTACGACCTGTGCCTCCAGGTTCTCCAGGACGGGCAGACGCGTGTCGAGCGGTTCGGCTACAGCGACGAGGACGCCTTGGCGGTCGGACTGACCTGCGGCGGAACGATCGACATCATGATCACCCCGTACGGCGTCGGCCGGACGGCCCAGGCCGCCGCCCTGTCGGCCGCCGCCCACGGCGAGCCGGTGGCGCTCGCCCGAGTGGTCCACGGCCCGCCCGGCCTCCTCGGCCGGGCGGTGCTCGTACGCCCCGACGGCACGCACGAGGGCAGCCTCGGCGGCCACCCCGACCTGGACCGCACGGCGATCGCCCAGGCCGGCGCCCTGCTCGACGGCGGACGCACCGGCACGATCGAGGTCTCCGAGGACGGCTCGCACTGCCTGGGCGGACTCACCCTGCTCGTCGAGTCGGCCGTCTCCGCGCCCCGCATGATCGTCTTCGGGGCCATCGACTTCGCCGCCGCCCTCGCACGGGCGGGCAAGTTCCTCGGCTACCACGTCACCGTGTGCGACGCCCGCCCCGTCTTCGCGACCCGGGTCCGCTTTCCCGAGGCCGACGAGATCGTCGTGGACTGGCCCCACCGCTATCTGCGGCGGACGGAGACCGATGCGCGGACCGTCCTGTGCGTGCTCACCCACGACGCCAAGTTCGACATCCCCCTGCTGACCGAAGCCCTGCGCCTGCCCGTCGCCTACGTCGGCGCCATGGGCTCCCGCCGCACCCACCAGGACCGCAACCGGCGGCTTCGGGAGGCGGGGCTGAGCGAGCGGGAGCTGGCCCGGCTCAGGTCACCCATCGGCCTCGACCTGGGCGCCCGTACGCCCGAGGAGACCGCCCTGTCCATCGCGGCGGAGATCGTCGCGGCCCGGCACGGTGGCACGGGCCGGCCGCTCACCGGAGCGGGCACCCCGATCCACCGGGACGAGCGGGCGGCCGGGCAACTGCCGCAACCGGTCTGAGCGGCGACTTCGCCGACGGCATGCCGGAGGGGTCGCGGCCGGCGACGGCCTCGACCCCTCCGTGGCATCGTGCGAGAGCGGATCAGGCAGCGGCCGGCTCCGAGGCGTGGCCGTGCAGACGGGCGATGACCTCGGTCAGCTGCCCGGCGACCTCGGCGTCGTCGGCCGGGTGCGTCTCGGCGAAGCGGGTCATCGAGCCGGGGATGGACAGCTTGACGTCCTGAAGCAACCTTGCCGCCGGCCACGCCCACGGACTTGCGGGTCTCGTCCTGCGCCCAGACACCGCCGTACTGGCCGAACGCGGTGCCGACCACGGCGACCGGCTTGCCGCCGAGGGCGCCGGCACCGAACGGGCGGGACAGCCAGTCGATGGCGTTCTTCAGGACGGCCGGGATGGTGCCGTTGTACTCGGGCGTGAACAGGATCAGGCCGTCGGCGGCGGAGGCGGCCTCACGCAGCCGCACGGCCGCGGCCGGAACGCTGCCCTCGACGTCGATGTCCTCGTTGTAGAAGGGGATCTCGGCCAGCCCCTCGAACAGTTCCACGTCGGCACCCTCGGGTGCGAGCTTGATGGTGGCCTCGGCGAGCTGGCGGTTGTGCGAACCGGCGCGAAGGCTGCCGACGAGGGCGAGGATACGAACAGACATGGTGACTCCCACGTGGTGAAGGACGGCTGCGAAACACTGCCGTAACGATCCGGACCGGGGTCCGTTTAATGTTCTAGCACTCTAACCGGACCGCGGTCCAGTTGTGTTCCCGATGCTTTACGCTGGCTTCATGCCTGCCGTGCCGCCCATCCCGACGCCCCAGGAGTCCGTCGACCACCCCGAGCTGCTCCAGCTCGGCACCGCCGTGGAGCCCGACGAGCCGTGCCTGCGTGCCGACGCCGCGCGCAACCGGGCCCGGCTGCTGGAGGCCGCCGCGCGGCTGGTGGCGGAGCGCGGCGCGGACGCCGTCACGATGGAGGCGGTGGCAGCCGAGGCCCGGGTGGGCAAGGGCACGGTCTTCCGCCGGTTCGGCGACCGCACCGGTCTGCTGACGGCGCTGCTCGACCACTCCGAGAAGAAGTTCCAGGCCGCGTTCCTCGCCGGGCCGCCCCCGCTCGGACCCGGAGCACCGCCCGTGGAGCGGCTGCGGGCGTTCGGCTGCGCGATGCTGCGCCGCTCGACCGACGAACTGAAGCTGCAGCTGGCGGCCGAGCCGGGCGCCAGCCGCCGCTTCACCGTCCCGGCCCGCCGGGTGCTGCGCCACCACGTGGCCATGCTGCTGCGGCAGGTCGTCCCGGAAGCGGACTGCGAACTGCTCTCCCACACCCTCATGGGCCAGCTCGACCCGGCCCTGATCCACCACCTGACCAGACAGTGCGGGATACCCCTGGCCCGCCTGGAGGGCGCCTGGGTCGATCTCGTGAACCGGGTGACGGGCACGGCCGCGGGCGGCTGAGCGCGCGTGCGGGGCTCCGTGACCGCTCACGGCTTTCTCACAACTCCCCCGCCTGAAAGGCGCATTGAGGCTTCTGCCAAGATGCCGTACGTCATGGTGCAGATACCGAAAACGCCCGCGCCCCCGTCCCCCGCACCGTCGCGCTCCGTGCCCACGAGCGCCGACGTGGCCCGCCTGGCCGGCGTCTCGCGCGCGACCGTCTCCTACGTCCTCAACAACACCAGCGCCGTACGGATCAGCGAGCCCACCCGCCGCCGGGTCCACGAGGCCGCCAGGGAACTCGGGTACGTCCCGCACGCGGCGGCCCGCAGTCTGCGCGCCGGGCACACCCGTATGGTCCTCATCCCCGCGCCGACCTTCCCCGTCGGCCCGCTCTACAGCCGGTTCCTCACCGACCTCCAGGGCGCGCTCGGCAGCCTGGACTACACGGTCGTGCAGTACGGCACCGGCGGCCCGCACGGCGACGAAGCCGCCCGCGCCTGGGCCGAGTTGCGGCCCGTGGCCGTGCTCGTGCCCGGTTCCGGGCTCGGCCCGCGCGGGGTGGCGGTGCTCAAGCGCTCGGGGGCGCGGGCCGTGGTCACCCTCGGCCCCGAGACCATCGAGGGCGCGCACGCCCTGCTCATGGACCACGACGTGGTCGGCCACAGCGCCGGCTCCCACCTCTACGACCGCGGCAGGCGCCGCATCGGCGTCGTCGTTCCGCGGGAACCCGGCCTGGAGGCGTTCTCCGCGCCCCGGCTCGACGGTGTGCGCCAGTCCCTGCGGGGCACCGACGCCACCGTGACCGAGCTGCCCCTCCCGTACGAGGAGGAGGCCGCCGCGCGCCTCGCCGCCCGCTGGCGGGGCCTCGGCCTGGACGCCGTGTTCACCTACAATGACGAGTACGCGATGTTGCTGATGCGGGCCCTGAAGGACGAGGGCATCCGCATCCCCGAGGAGGCGGCCGTGATCGGCGCCGACGATCTGATGCTCGGCCGGTTGCTGCGGCCACGGCTCAGCACGGTCCGCCTGGAACTGCCCTCCGGCCGTGAACTCGCCGAACTGGTCGACCGCGCCGTGCGCAAGCCCGGCACCGAGCCCGAGACGCACCAGGTGCTGGGTGCCACGGTGGTGCACCGCGAGTCGAGCTGACCACACTCCGTATTGCGCGGCCGGAGCAGAGGGCGGTCGGCCGACTCGCCGTCCTGCGACACGACTAGGATGTTGCACGCTCAACAAAATGGGGACGCGTACGAACGCGGGCCACCGGCACGCACGGATGCGGCCCGGTCGCCGCGTCCCGCCCTATGACCGCCGAACCGGCCGCGCACTCACGGGAATTGCGCCGACCCCGTCAGCCGGTGACCGATCGATCGGAGAGCCGTCATGCCGTTGCTCGACACCAGGACCTGGCAGCCCCAGACCCTGACAGGGCCCGGGTACACCGTCACCGAGCCAGCCACCGGCCAAGCCCTCGGCACCCTCGCCCTCGCCACTCCCGAGGACGTCGGCGCCGCCGCCGGGAGGGCCGCCGCCGCCCAACGCGAGTGGGCCCGCGCCCCGCACTTCGCCCGGGCCGCCGTGCTCCGCAGGGCCGGCGACCTGTTCACGGCCCACGCCGCCGAGCTGCGCGAATGGCTCGTCCGCGAATCCGGTTCCGTCCCCGGCAAGGCCGACTTCGAACTCCACGTCGCCGCCCAGGAGTGCTACGAGGCCGCCGCGCTCGCCTCCCGTCCGGCCGGCCAGGTCCTGCCCAGCGAGGCGCCGCGCCTGTCGTACACGCGCCGCGTCCCGGCCGGTGTGGTGGGCGTGATCTCCCCGTTCAACGCCCCGCTGATCCTGTCCATCCGCTCCGTCGCACCGGCCCTGGCCCTTGGCAACGCGGTCGTCCTCAAGCCGGATCCGCGCACCGCCGTCTGCGGAGGGCTGTCCCTCGCCGCGGTCTTCGCCGCCGCGGGCCTGCCGCAGGACCTGCTGCACGTGCTCCCCGGCGGCCCGGACGCCGGACAGGCCCTGGTCGCCGACCCGCGCGTGCCGGTCATCTCCTTCACCGGCTCCACCCCCGCCGGGCGGGCCGTGGGCGAGGCCGCCGGCCGCCACCTCAAGCGGGCCCACCTGGAACTCGGCGGCAACTCGGCCATGATCGTGCTGCCGGACGCCGACCTCGACGCGGTGATCTCCACCGCCGCCTGGGGCTCGTTCTTCCACCAGGGCCAGATCTGCATGACGACCGGACGCCACCTGGTGCACGCGTCCCTGTACGACGAGTACGTCGAGCGGCTCGCCGCCAAGGCCGACTCACTCGCCGTCGGCGACCCGTACCGCGAACAGGTCCACCTGGGCCCGATCATCGACTCCGGCCAACTCGCCAAGATCAGCGGCCTGGTCGAGTCCAGCAAGGCCGCGGGCGCCAAGCTCGCCGCGGGCGGCACCTACGACCGGCTCTTCTACCGGCCCACGGTCCTCGCTCACGTCGGCGACCACACCCCGGCGTACGCGGAGGAGGTCTTCGGCCCCGTCGCGCCCGTACGCTCCTTCACCACCGCCGACGAGGCGGCGGCCCTGGCCGCGCAGAGCCCCTACGGACTCTCCCTGGGCATCGTCACCCGCGATACGGCCCGCGGCCTGGACCTCGCCGAGCGCATACCGACCGGCATCGTCCACATCAACGACCAGACCGTCAACGACGAGGCCGTGGCGCCCTTCGGCGGAGTGGCCGCCTCCGGCACCGGCGCCCGCTTCGGCGGCGAGGCCAACCTGGAGGCCTTCACCGAACTGCGCTGGACGACGGTACGCGGAGACGTGGCACCGTATCCGTACTAGAACCCTGCTAGCCCGCCTGCTGGCCCTCCTGGGCCTGCTGCTCGGCGATCGCCTTGCGGACCTCGTCCATGTCGAGGTTCCGGGCCTGCCCGATGACGTCCGTCAGGGCGGCCTCGGGCAGGGCGCCCGGCTGGGCGAACACGGCGACCTGGTCACGGACGATCATCAGCGTGGGAATCGACTGGATACCGAAGGCCGCGGCCAGCTCCGGCTGCGCCTCGGTGTCCACCTTGCCGAACACGAGGTCCGGGTTCTCCTCGGCCGCCTTCTCGTAGACCGGTGCGAACTGCTTGCACGGCCCGCACCAGGACGCCCAGAAGTCGATCAGGACGAACTCGTTGTCCGTGACCGTCTGGTCGAAGTTCTCCTTGGTGAGCTCCACGGTGCTGCTCATGGCGTAAATCCCTCTTCCTGGTGTGGGTCAAGCCGTCGGCACAACACGGCCGACCTGGCACGTATTCCGCGCCCCTACCCGTGTGGCCAGGGCGCACACCACCCACCAGACTGACCCCATGACGGAATCGGAAACCAACGCGTACGACGTCGTGGTGCTCGGGGCCGGGCCCGTGGGGGAGAACGTCGCCGACCGCACCCGCGCGGCCGGTCTGACCACCGCGGTCGTGGAGAGCGAACTGGTCGGCGGCGAATGCTCGTACTGGGCGTGCATGCCCAGCAAGGCCCTGCTGCGGCCGGTCATCGCCCGTGCGGACGCCCGCCGTGTACCGGGCCTGAGCCAGTCGGTGCAGGGCCCCCTCGACGCCTCCGCGGTCCTCGCCCACCGGGACTACTACACCTCCGACTGGAAGGACGACGGTCAGGTCGGATGGCTCGACAGCATCGGCGCCGACCTGTACCGCGGCCACGGCCGCCTCACCGGCTCCCGCACGGTGACGGTCACCGGCCCGGACGGCGGTGAGCGCGTCCTGACCGCCCGGCACGCCGTCGCCGTCTGCACCGGCAGCCGCGCCGCCCTGCCCGGGCTGCCCGGACTGGACGACGTCCGGCCGTGGACCAGCCGGGAGGCCACCAGCTCCAAGGACGTGCCCGGCCGTTTGATCGTGGTCGGCGGCGGCGTCGTCGCCACCGAGATGGCCACCGTCTGGCAGGCGCTCGGCTCGAAGGTCACCATGCTGGTCCGCGGCAAGGGCCTGCTGGCCCGGATGGAGCCCTTCGCCGGAGAACTCGTCGCCGAGGCGCTCATCGAGGCCGGTGCGGACGTCCGCACCGGCACGTCGGTGGAATCGGTGGCCCGCGAGAACGGCAGCGTCGTCGCCGTCACGGACAACGGCGACCGCGTCGAGGCCGACGAGATCCTCTTCGCCACCGGCCGCGCACCGCGCACCGACGACCTCGGCCTGGAGACGATCGGCCTGGAGCCCGGCTCCTGGCTCGACGTCGACGACAGCCTCCGCGTCACGGGCCACGACTGGCTGTACGCGGTCGGCGACGTCAACCAGCGCGCCCTCCTCACCCACCAGGGCAAGTACCAGGCCCGCATCGCGGGCGCCGCCATCGCCGCGCGGGCCACCGGCGAGACCCTCCTCGCACAGCCGTGGGGCGCGCATACCGCGACCGCCGACCACGCCGCCGTCCCCCAGGTCGTCTTCACCGACCCGGAGGCGGCGGCCGTCGGCCTGTCACTCGCCGAGGCCGAGCAGGCAGGCCATCGGGTGAAGGCCGTCGACGTGGATCTGTCCACGGTCGCGGGCGCGGGCCTGTACGCCGACGGCTACAAGGGCCGAGCCCGCATGGTCGTCGACCTGGAGGACGAGATCCTGCGCGGTGTGACCCTCGTCGGCCCCGGCGTCGGCGAGCTCATCCACTCCGCCACCATCGCCGTCGCCGGCCAGGTCCCGGTCGGCCGCCTGTGGCACGCCGTCGCCTCGTACCCGACGATCAGCGAGGTGTGGCTGCGGCTGCTGGAGGCCTACCGGGACGCCTGACCTCCGGATCGTGCGGCCCGGGGTGGTCCCGCCAGGAGCGGGAGGGCCCCGGGCTTCCAATGACCGGTGGTGATCCAGCAAGGTCACGCGTGCGCGGGCACCACCAGCTCCCGGTAGTCGTCGCTCCACAGGTCCTCCTCCGCCTCCGGCAGCAGCAGCACCCGGTCCGGCCGCAGCGCGTCGACGGCGCCCTCGTCGTGCGTGACCATGACGATCGCGCCCGGGTACGTGCCCACCGCGGCCAGGACCTCGGCACGTGAGGCCGGGTCGAGGTTGTTGGTGGGCTCGTCGAGGAGCAGCACGTTGGCGCCCGAGTGCACCAGGCCCGCCAGGGCGAGCCGGGTCTTCTCGCCGCCGGAGAGGACGCCGACGCGCTTGCCGGCGTCGTCGCCGGAGAACAGGAACGCGCCCAGGACCTGGCGGACTTCGCCGTCGGCTAGGTGCGGGGCGGCACCCGCCAGGTGCTCACGCACCGTCAGTTCCGGGTCCAGCGTGTCGTGTTCCTGGGCGAAGTAGCCGAGGCGCAGCCCGTGCCCGTGGACCACCCGGCCGCCGTCCGGCGTGTCCTGCCCGGCGAGGATCCGCAACAGGGTCGTCTTTCCCGCCCCGTTGGGCCCGAGCACCACCAGGCGGCTGCCCCGGTCGACGGCGAGGTCGACGCCCCGCAGAACGTGCCGCTCGCCGTACGACCTGGTCAGGCTGACGGCGCCGAGCGGGATACGGCCACAGGGCGCCGGCTCGGGCAGCCGGATCCTGGCCGTCTTCTCGGCGCGCCGGGCCGGTTCGAGGTCCGCGAGCATCCGGTCGGCGCGGCGGGCCATGTTCCGCGCGGCCGTCGCGGTCGCCACCCGGGCCCGCATCTTGCCGGCCTGGGCGCGCAACGCCGCCGCCTTGCGCTCGGCGTTCGCCCGCTCGCGGGCCCGGCGCCGCTCGTCGGCGTCCCGCTGGGCCAGATACTCGTCCCAGCCGGTGTTGTGGACGTCGAGCGCGGCACGCCCCGGGTCCAGGTGGAAGACCCGGTTCACGGTGCCGGCCAGCAGGGACATGTCGTGGCTGATCATCACGAGCCCGCCCTGGTGGCTCGCGAGGAACCCGCGCAGCCAGGCGACCGAATCCGCGTCCAGATGGTTCGTCGGCTCGTCCAGCAGCAGCGTGCCGTGCCCGGCGAACAGGATTTGGGCCAGCTCCACGCGCCGTCGCTGACCACCCGACAGGGCGCGCAGCGGCCGGTCCATCAGCCCCGCGGGCAGCCCGACTCCGGCGGCGACCCGGGCGGCCTCCGCCTCGGTCGCGTATCCGCCGCGCGCCTGGAACTCGGCCTCGGCCCGCACGTAGGCGTTCATCGACCGCTCCGTCCCGTCGGCCATCGCGGCCTCGGCGCGGCGCAGCGCCCGTACGGCGTGGTCAAGGCCGCGCGCGGACAGGATCCGGTCGGTGACGGTGACCGACTGGTCGGCCGCGCGCGAGTCCTGCGGGAGATGGCCGACGTCACCGGTGCGGGCGACGGTCCCGGCCGCGGGCCGCAGGGTGCCCGCCAGGGTGTGCAACAGGGTTGTCTTCCCCGCGCCGTTGCGGCCGACCAGGCCGATGCGGTCGCCGGGGGAGACGTGGAAGGAGACGCCGGACAGCAGCAGACGCGCGCCCACGCGCACGTCGACATCACGAACGGTGATCATGAGAAAACGCTCCGAACAAGCAAGAGGACACACGGGTGGCGTGGAAGTGGGTCCTCGGCTAGGAAATTCGGGGCGTAGACATGGACGTCACGGTAACTGAGGCGCCCCGCCGAGCGCCTCCGAATTTCCGCACCCTGCCTCCGGCTCTCCGTGCGCTACGGCAGCTCGAAGCCGAGCGCCCGCGCGGCCTCCTCCGGCGTCGGCTGAGCCCAGCGCTCCGTCACCGCCCGGTTGGACGACAGCGAACGCGACTCGGCCCGGTCCAGATACAGGACGCCGTCGAGATGGTCCGTCTCGTGCTGCACGATCCGCGCGGGCCAGCCCGTGAACACCTCGTCCAGCGCGTGCCCGTGCTCGTCCTGCCCGGTCAGCCGCACCTCTGCGGGCCGCGCCACCACCGCCTGCCAGCCCGGCACGCTCAGACAGCCCTCGAAGAACGCGGCCCGCGCACCGCCGACGGGCTCGTAGGCGGGATTGACCAGCACCCGGAACGGCTGCGGCACCCGCCCGCGCGCCAGCCGCACTGCGTCCGGCACCGGCGCCGGGTCCTCGATCACAGCGATCCTCAGCGGCACACCGACCTGAGGTGCCGCAAGGCCCACCCCCGGCGCCGCGCGCATGGTGACCCGCAGGGCCTCGACGAACCGGGCCAGCAGCGCGGGCCCCAGCTGACCGTCGTACGGCTCGGTGCCGCGCCGCAGCACCGGATCGCCGGCCGCCACGATGGTCAACGGGCCACCGTCGGCGAGGAGTTCCTCGACCCGCTCGGCCAGCGGTGCGCGATCGCTCGGAGTTCCCATCGCGTCAGGATGACACGGCGCCCTGCCCGCTCGCGTGACACACGTCACACACCCACTTCGGGAACTGAACCCCCTTCCGGCCCGACTACTGCACCGCAACGGCCGACGACCGCACTGCGACGGCCAAGATGACGTCCCCCGGAGAAGCCCGCCGATGACCACCGCTCCCTCGATCACCACGGACGAGGCCCCGCAAGCTGCCACCCCGGCACCGTCGAGGAACAGCTGGGCCCCGCTGCGTCCGCTGATCCTCCGTCTGCACTTCTACGCCGGGGTGCTGGTGGCGCCGCTCCTCCTCGTCGCCGCCACCACCGGCCTGCTGTACGCCGCCTCGTTCCAGGCCGAGAAGATCGTGTACGACCACGAACTGACCGTCCCCGCAGGCGAGCGGAAGCTGCCGATCGGCGAGCAGGTGGCCGCCGCCCGCAAGGCCCACCCCGAGGGCACGGTCTCGGCCGTACGCCCCTCACCCGAGGCGGACGCGACGACCAGGGTGCTGCTGTCCGGTGTCCCGGGTGTCGACGAGGGACACACGCTCGCCGTCTTCGTCGACCCGTACACCGCGAAGGTGCGCGGCTCCCTCGAACAGTACGGCTCGACCGGCGCGCTGCCGCTGCGCACCTGGATCGACGAATTCCACCGGGGCCTGCACCTGGGCGAGCCGGGCCGGCTGTACAGCGAACTGGCGGCCAGCTGGCTGTGGGTGATCTCGGCCGGCGGACTGGTGCTGTGGTTCTCCCGCCGCCGCGCGCTGCGCAAGGTGCGGGGCACGAACGGGCGGCGCCGCACCCTCGGACTGCACGGCAGCGTCGGCGTGTGGGCGGCGGCCGGGTTCTTCTTCCTCTCGGCGACCGGTCTGACCTGGTCGGCCTACGCCGGGGCCAACATCGACGAGCTGCGGACCTCGCTGGGCCATGCCACCCCGTCGGTGTCGGCGGCGGGCGGTGAACACGCCGGCCACGGCTCCGTCGCCGGACAGGCCGGAGACGCCGCGCACGGGGTGGGCCTGGACAAGGTCCTGGCCGCGGCCCGGTCCGAGGGCCTGGGCGACCCGGTGGAGATCGTGCCGCCGGCGGACGCGAAGTCGGCGTACGTCGTCAAGCAGGTGCAGCGCAGCTGGCCCGAGAAGCAGGACTCCGTCGCGATCGACCCGGCCAGTGGCGAGGTCATGGACGTGGTGCGGTTCGCCGACTACCCGGTGCTCGCGAAGCTCACCCGGTGGGGCATCGACCTGCACACCGGCATCCTGTTCGGCCTGGCCAACCAGATCGCCCTGATGCTGCTCGCGCTCTGCCTGATCCTGCTGATCGTGTGGGGCTACCGCATGTGGTGGCAGCGCGGCCGCACCACCGCCTTCGGCCGCCCGATCCCACGCGGCGCCTGGCAGCAGGTGCCGCCACAGATCCTCGTGCCGCTGCTGGCGGGGGTCGCCGTGCTCGGCTACTTCCTGCCCCTGTTCGGCATCCCGCTGGCGGCCTTCCTGGCCGTCGACATCCTGCTGGGTGAGATCGCCTACCGGCGGGGGCGGCGGACGTACGGAGCCGGGACGCCGGTGCGGTAGCGGACCCGTCGGCGCGGTAGCGGACCCACCGATGGGGCAGGGGAGACCCGCCGACGCACGGATGCCCGGCTCCGCACGGAGCCGGGCACCTTCGGGTACGTGACGGTCAGCGCTGCTCGAAGTCGCCCGCGAGCGCCGAGGCGATCCGCAGATGCGGCTCCGCCTCCTCGTGCCGGTTCTGCCGCTGGAGCGTGCGGCCGAGCATCAGCCGGGCGTAGTGCTCGACCGGGTCCCGCTCGACGATCGTCCGCAACTCGGCCTCGGCACGTCGCAGTTGGGCCGAGTGGTAGTAGGAGCGCGCCAGCAGCAGCCGCGGCCCGGTCTGCTCGGGGACCTCCTCGACCAGCCCGCCCAGGACGCGCGCGGCGGCGGCGTAGTCCTTGGCGTCGAAGAACAGCTGCGCGCGCTCCCAGCGCTCCGCCGGTGCCCCGTGGGCGTAGTACGCCGTGTCGTAGGTCGTGTTCACTCGTGCCTCCTTCGAGGCCGACAACCGAACGGGTTGGTTCAATATTCCACTACTGAAACGGGTGGCTACTCGGTCAGCGCGGTCAGCCCGGCCAGCTCGGCATTGGCCCGCCCGGTGATCAGGCTCAGCACCCGGCCGGCGACGGCCAGGTCCTCCTCCGGGATCCCGGCGTAGATCCGGGCGGAGAAGGGAGCCGTCTCGCCGGCCGTCCTGGCGTACAGCTCCCGCCCGGTGTCCGTGATCCGCACGTGTGGCCCCTCGGCCGGGGCCAGCAGCCGCGCGGCGATCAGCTCGTCGATCACGCCGCCCACTTCCGCCGGGTCGTTCTTCAGCGCGCCGACGACGCCGTCGACGAGCTGTTCCCGCTCGACCGGGCCGTCGGCGACGACGGCGAGCCGGAGGGTGACGGACTGCTGGAAGGTGACGCCGTGCCGGGCCAGTACGTTCTCCAGGACCGCGCGGCCGGCGTAGTGGGCCAGGGCGATGACGCGGGGATCGAGCAGGGGTGTGCCGGTGGTCATGACTGCTCCGTCTCGTTCTCGCTGATGGGATCAAGAGGTGCGTCGAGCAGGGCCGTCAGATCGCGCGTGAACTCGCGGGTGCGCGCGGCGTCGAGGCCTCCGAGCGGCTCCAGGAGCTGTTGAAGGAGTTTGTGTACGACCTTGATCGCCCGCCCGGTGACCTCGAGCCCCTGCTCGGTGAGCGCGAGCTGCACCGCGCGCGGGTCGTGTGGGTCCCGGGTGCGCTCCAGGAGACCGGCGGCCTCCAGTGCACGCGCGAGCTTGGACACGTAGAGCGGCTCGAGTCCGGTGTGGTCGGCGAGGCGACGCTGACTGGGCCGCTCGCCGGAGCGCTGCATGCCGTGCAGGGACGCCACCAACGAGTACTGCGCGTGGGTGAGCCCCAGCGGCGCCACCGCCCGGTCGACGGCCACCCGCCACTTCATCGACAGCCGCCACACCAGGAAACCGGGGGTCGCGCCTTCGGAACCTTTGCTCATGGCAGATACAGTACATGGCTATTATATCCATGGCTACTATATTTCCATGGCACCCGCTATTGGGAACGGCGCCCGAGGCACGGCCCGAATGACGCGCTGACGCAGGCCCCTCCGCCGGACTAGGTTGTGCGCCATGAGCAATCTTGAGCGCGAGGCGGCTCCCTCCCTGTGCGGTGGCCGCGGCTTCGTCGTGGCCGAGCCGGTTCGCGAACTCCTCAGTCCTCGCCCCGTCAAGCTGGGCGAGTCCAGCGAGGTCCGCAGGCTGCTGCCCAACCTCGGCCGCCGTATGGTCGGAGCCTGGTGCTTCGTCGACCACTACGGCCCCGACGACATCGCCGACGAACCCGGCATGCAGGTGCCGCCGCATCCCCACATGGGCCTGCAGACGGTGAGCTGGCTGCACGAGGGGGAGGTGCTGCACCGCGACTCCACCGGCAGCCTCCAGACGATCCGGCCGCGCGAGCTGGGTCTGATGACCTCCGGCCGGGCGATCAGCCACTCCGAGGAGAGCCCTCGCTCGCACGCCCGTTTCCTGCACGGCGCACAACTGTGGGTCGCGCTCCCGGACGGCCACCGCCACACCGACCCGCGCTTCGAACACCACGCCGACCTGCCGGTCGTCACGGCACCCGGCATCAAGGCGACACTGATCCTCGGCGACCTCGACGGCGCGACCTCGCCCGGCACGGCGTACACCCCGATCGTCGGCGCCGACCTGGCCCTCACTCGAGGCGCGGACGTACGCCTCCCCTTGGAACCGGACTTCGAGTACGCCGTCCTGTCCATGTCCGGCGAGGCCCACGTGGACGGCGTCCCGCTCCTGCCCGGCTCGATGCTCTACCTCGGCTGCGGCCGCAGCGAACTGCCGCTGCGGGCGGAATCGGACGCGGGCCTGATGCTCCTGGGAGGCGAGCCGTTCGAGGAGGAACTGATCATGTTCTGGAACTGGATCGGACGGTCGCAGGAGGAGATCGAACAGGCGCGTCGGGACTGGATGGAAGGGTCGAGATTCGGGGAGGTGAAGGGGTACGACGGGGATCCGTTGCCGGCCCCCGAGCTGCCGCCGACGCCTCTCAAGCCGCGAGGACGGGTTCGCTGACCTACGCAAAATGGCTGAGTGATGGTGACGGGTCGGCGACTTGCCGCCGTGTGTCGTCTTCCGCACTTCCAGTGCGAGCGGTAGGGCGGCTGGGCGTGTTGCAGGCCCGATGGGCGGTGCTGGGGCAGTCCACGGTCTGGCTATCCGTGAGCAGCTGTGGCGGGACAGCACCCGATCGGCCAGCGGCAGGCACCACGGCCGCCCGTCGCCAGGACCGTTGTGCCCCGCTCCCGCACCACCCGCAACAGACTTTCGAACTGCCGCATCCGCAGGCCCGCAGGGCAAGTCAGGTCGTGCAGTGGCTATGCCGCGCATCGCGTGGTGTCTGCCGTGGTGCGGGATCCGCTCCTCCGCGGCCGCCAGCTCCGTGCGAGTCCCTTGGGTTGCCCCGCAGCCGCGGAGGAGCCGCCCACCCTCGAAGCGGCCCCAGCACGGCGGAAACTTTCGGATATGGCCCCTAGGGTCGACAGCAGACATCCGATGACTCGACGCTTTGAGGCATGGATCGCAGACTTTTCCTCGCCCTGTCCACCACAGCCGGAGCGAGCGCTGCGGCTCTCATGCCGTCCAGCGGCGCGTATGCCGCTGGAGGAGCCGACGCCGACCGGAAGCCGTCACAGGACGCCGCGGCAGCCGGCCCGCGCCCGGGTGAGTACGTGCTCTGGTATCCCCGGCCGGCCTCCGAGTGGCTGGAGGCACTGCCCGTCGGCAACGGGCGGCTCGGCGCCATGGTCTTCGGAGGTACGGACGCCGAATTACTCCAGCTCAACGAGGACACGGTGTGGGCAGGCGGTCCCTATGAGCCGGCGAACCCCAAGGCTCTGGCCGCCCTTCCCGAGATCCGCCGGCGCGTCTTCGCCGGAGAGTGGAGCGCCGCCCAGTCCCTCATCGATTCGGACTTTCTCGGCATTCCCAAGGGTGAGTTGATGTACCAGCCGGTCGGCAACCTGCGGCTGGCCTTCACCGCCGAGGGCGAGGCAGAGGACTATCGGCGAACGCTCGACCTTGACTCGGCGGTCACCTCCGTCCGGTACCGGCGGAACGGGGTGACGTATCGCCGCGAGACCTTCGCCAGCCATCCGGACCAGGTGATCGTCGTTCGGCTGACGGCCGATGTCCCGGGGGCCCTCTCCTTCACGGCCGCCTTCGACAGCCCCCAGACCGTAACCGGGGTGTGACCGAGATACGCGCCAAAGGGGCAACGGGATGATCTTGAAGCCCTGAGCGCTCGTCGCCCGTCACCCATTCGGCCCAGCGTCGTTGGTGGTGATGTTGCGCGTCGTCTGGGGCCTGGGGTGGGTTGTGACATCGATTGAACGGACCGCGTATCCACGGTTCAAGCGGCTGATCACCGCGCATTAGCTGCATCTGTTCTTCTCCCCGAGCCGCGATGAGTTGGAGTGGGCGTCTGATGCCACGGACTGCGATGAGCATCTGCTGGCGCTGCTGCTGATGCTGAAGTCGTACCGGCGCATGGGGTGTTTCCCGGCGCTGGAGGACGTCCCGGAGATGGTGGTGGACTTCGTCCGGCGTGCGGTGGAGCTGCCGGAGGGCACGCTGCCGGTGTACCGGGCGGAGCGGACCGCCAAGCATCACCGGGGCCTGGTCCGCAAGCAGGCCGGCGTGACGTTCGACCAGGCCAAGGCCCGGGGGATCGTCGAGCAGTCGATCCGTAAGGAGGCCGCGGCGAAGAATCGCCCGGCGGATCTGATCAACATCGCGCTGGAGAAGGTAGTGGAGGCCGGGCTGGAGCTGCCGGGCTTCTCGACCTTCGACAAGCTGGCGTCGAAGATCCGCACCGAGGTGAACGCCTCGATCTGCGAGGGTATCCACGATCGCATGAGCGCTGCTCAGCGGGCGGGGCTCATGCGGCTGCTGGAGGAGCGCGACAGCGACGGGACGACGCTGTTCAACCGGCTGAAGAAACCCGCCAAGGGCCCGACCTGGTCGCACTTCAAGAACCTGACCAAGCGTCTGGAATGGCTGGACGAGCTGGGCGACACCGACGTGTGGATGGACGGAGTCGCCGCAGGGAAGATCACCGACTTCGCCGGAGAAGCAGACGCGGCGGACGCCTCGGAGCTGCGGGACTTCGCCCCCGTCAAGCGCATCGCGCTGGTCGCGGCCCTGACGCACAAGGCGCGTATGCGGGTGCGGGACGACCTGGCGACGATGTTCTGCAAGCGCGTGGCGACGAAGATCAAGAAGGCCAAGGCGGAGCTGGAGGAGATCCGGCTCGCCGAGCGGGAGATCGTCGAGGCCCTGATCGGGAACTACCGGACGGTGCTCAAGCACATCGACGAGGGCAGCCCGGCCCAGGAGGCGCTCACGAGGGCCGCGACCATGACCGCCGAGGTCCGCCAAGCCCTGGAGGGCCTGGACGAGGAGGCGTCGGTGGACGAGGTCGCGACGCGGCTGGAGGGCAGGGTCTCCCCGGCGGTCCTCTCCCTGGTGAAGGCCCAGGTGGTGCAGGCCGGCGGGTTCGGCGCGGTCACCCGCGCGGTGGAGGGCTTCGGAGGGTTTGCGAAGCAGTACGAGCAGATCGAGAAGGTCTCCGCCCATCACGGCAACTTCTGGGAAGTGCTGCTGTACGGGCAGATCGGCCGGGACCGGGCGGTGATGTTCGACCTGGCCGACAACGACAAGCTGAAGTTCACCGCGACGAGCGAGGACAGCCGGGTGCTGGATGCCCTCGCGCACGCCCAGCGGCACCAGGCGGCCCGCGGCGAGTACATCACCGCCTTCAACGAGGAGGGCAAGGAGGTCGACATCTCCTTCGCCACCCAGAATTGGCGCAAGGCCGTCCTCGACAAGACCCGGACCGGGCAGTTCGTGCGCAAGCACTTCGAGGCGATGGTCTTCACCGCGCTCGCCGAGGAACTGCGCACCGGCGACGTCGCGGTGGTCGGCTCGGAGGAGTACGCCGACTGGTCCGAGCAGCTGCTGGCCTGGGAGGTCGTCCAGGAGACGCTGGGGTCCTACCTGGTGGAGGTCGGCCTCGCCGAGGCGGGCGAGAGCGCCGAGTTCGACGCGAAGTTCTTCCGCCAGCAGCTGGAGGACAAGCTGCGATCCGCCGCCGCGGCGGCGGACGCCGGGTACCCGGAGAACGAGGGCCTGGTGATCGATCCGGAGACGGGCGTCCCGTCACTGAAGGCGTTCCGGGCTGACGGCCAGCGGCCCTCGGCGAAGCGGCTGGAGCAGGAGATCAAGGCGAGGATGCCGGAGCGTTCCCTGATGGGGATCGTGGCCCGGACCGCGTACTGGGTGGAGTGGTGGCGCCGTTTCGGCCCGCCGTCCGGCAACGAGCCCAAGCTCACCGACCCCTTGGGCCGCTACGTGATCGTGACGTTCGTCAAGGGCACCAACATGGGCCCGTACGAGGCCGCCCGGCACATCCCCGGCGTGAGCGGACACGAGCTGTCGTACGTCGCCAACAAGCACTTCTCGATCGTGCTGCTGAACGAGGCGGTCGCCGACCTGGTGAACGCGCACGCCCGCCTGGACATCTCGCAGGCGTGGGGTGACGGGACCGCGGTTGCGGCGGACGGCACCCACATGGACACCTATCTCGACAACCTGCTCTCCGAGACGAGCGTGCGGTACGGCAAGCAGGGCGGCATCGCCTACCACCACGTCTCGGACACCTACATCGCGCTGTTCACGCACTTCATCCCGTGTGGCGTGTGGGAGGCCGTCTACATCATCGAGGGCTTGCTGAAGAACACCTCCGAGGTGCAGCCGACCACGGTGCACGCGGATACGCAGGGCCAGAGCTTCCCTGTCTTTGCGCTCGCCCACCTCCTGGGCTTCGACCTGATGCCCAGGATCAGGAACTGGAAGGAACTGACCTTCTACCGGCCCTCCAAGCAGAGCGAGTACGTACACATCGACGCCCTGTTCGGAGAGCCGGGCAAGAACACAATCGACTTCGACCTGATCGAGTCCCAGTTCCGCCACCTGATGCGGGTGGCCGTCTCCGTACGTGAGGGCACCATCTCCTCCTCCACGCTGCTTAAGCGGCTGCGGTCGGGGTCGCGGAAGAACGCCACCTACGCGGCCTTCCGTGAGGTCGGCCGCCTGATCCGCACCGTCCAGCTTCTGCGCTACCTCTCGGACGCGCCGTTGCGGCGGCGGGTGACAGCGGCGACCAACAAGGTCGAGTCGTTCAACCGGTTTTCCCAGTGGATCGGCTTCGGCAACCGCGGCGTCATCGCCGACAACGACCCCATCGAGCAGGAGAAGGCAATGAAGTTCAACGCCCTGCTCACGAACGCGGTGATCTTCCACAACGCCCTGGACATCGCGGAGATCGTCCGCCAACTGCTGGAGGAGGGATGGGAGATCGACCCGGAAGACCTGGCGCACATCTCGCCGTACCTGACCGAACACATCAACCGGTTCGGCGAGTACAGCACCCACGAAGTCGGCATCCAGCCGGAAGCGTACGACCCAAAGCCTGACGTCGACTTCACCCCGCTCCGTGAGCAGGGTCTGATCGCCGCCGGCCTCGGTCAGGCTGCTTGACCCAACGTTCTCGCCTATGCGGCCGCCCTTTCGGATCGGGATGCGGGTCGGCTACGTGGTGGGCCGCAGAAAGCCGACGACGGCCTCCTTTTCCATGTCGATACCCTGCTCGATCTGAGGCGGGACAGGTTCGAACGCATCCACCTGGATGGAGCGCGAGCCGGGGCCACGGGTCCAGGTGGCGATGGCCAGGCCGTCGGCGATGACAGTGGGGCGGATGAGGCCGCCTCCTGGCCAGACGCGGGCCTGGTGGAGAGCGGAGACGGACGCCTCGCGGGTGCGGTAGCCGATCAGGTAGTTGTCGTAGGCGGGAAGCATGCGAACGTCCGGGGTGTCAGACGAGCGTGGGAGTTCTTTCACCCGCCCGGCGAGCATGGTCAATGCGCCGTACTCGGTGATCACGCCGGATTCCGCCAGCATTTTCCAGGCCCTGCGGGCCCAGGTGATCGGCAGTCCGGACCAGGCGGCGAAGTCCTCCAAGGTGGCGGGGGCGTGCGCGGCCAGGTACCGGCGGGCCAGCTCGGCGAGAGCATCGTCGCCCTCCCACCGGAAGCGCCCGGTGGAGGGCAGCCAGTCGTCGAGCAGCACATACGTGGCCTCACCGGCGCGCTGCGGACCATGGCAGAGGATGCCGGTGAGTGCCGCGTGGCGGATCAGGTAGAACGGCGCCTGCCCGTCCGGCGGAATACCGAGGGTGGTAAGGCGCTCGGTCAGCTCGGCCCGGGTGAGTGGGCCGTGCGCGGCAAGAGCACGCCGGATGAGATGGTCGGCGCGCTGGCGCAGATCATCGCCCAGGCCCAGCTGCTGGTAGCGGCGGCTGGTTGCGGCAAGGATGCGCGGGGACAGCAACTGCAACACCCAGCGGGCGTCGTCGCTGGGGATGGTGTGCAGGGTGCCGCGCATGTACCAGTTGCGGACGATACTCCGCTCTTTCTCGTATGCCGTGCGGATGGCCTGGGCGGTGATGTCCCGGCCGCGTACCCGGATGCCCAGGTCGGCGGCCGTGGCGTCCTGGGCCTGGATGGCGAAGACCCGTCGGACGACCGTCACGGCAGAGGCCTCGCATGCTCCGCCGGCCAGGGCCTGAGCGTGGGCCCGCAGCCTGCGGATGCTCTCGTGGTCAGGCATCGGGCTGTGCCTCTCGGCCGGCGCGGTCAGGAGACGGCCTTGTCGAGGACGCGGGCGAGTTCGGCGGGCGCGGACAGCATCGGCCAGTGCCCGGTGGGCAGGTCGAAGCGCCGCCACGGCGGCTGGTTCAGGAAGGCCAGCGTCGGCACCCCGGCATCCAGCAGCCCCGTGAAGTCACGGCAGGCGATCAGGACACGGTCCACACCGGGACCGGGCTCGGCCGGGCCGGCGAGACGCTGGGTGAAAGTGCCGAACGGCTGAGGGGTGGCACGCGTGCGCAGAGCGTTCCGCTGGCCCGCATCGAGCCCGTCGAGGCTGCTGGACAAGCCCAGGACCTCAAAGGGCGGCATCGGTAGCCGCCACCCGTCGCCGGAAGCGTCGACCTGCTGGCGCAGCTGGTCCGCTGCCTGCGGTGGCATGAGGTCAAGCATGCACATGCCTGCGGCGAACGGGGCGCTGTCCACGTAGATCACGCGCTCCAGGCGGTCGCCGAGACGTCCGGCTGCCCCGGTCACCGGTGCAGCCGCGTAGCTGTGGGCGACCAGCGTGACGTCGCGCAGATCGTTCCGCTCGACGAATCCCGTGATGTCCGCGATGTGCGTGTCCAGGTCCGTCTGGGGTCCGCCCTGGTCTGCGTGCTCGGCCAGGCCCGTCAGCGTCAGCGGCAGCGCCGTGTGGCCTCGCTCCCGCAGCACGCGGGCGGTGTCTTCCCAGGGCCACGCCCCGAGCCAGGCGCCGGGAACGAGTACGAAGGTAGCCATGTGATCTCCCAGAAGTAGGTACTGCGGGGAGCGTAAAGTCGATACAGGACAGAATCCGCCCTGAAATGCCGAGTGATCCATGTCGCATCCCCTCACCCGTGTGCTGACCCTGCTGGAACTCCTCCAGTCCAACGCCCGGCTCACCGGGACGGAGCTGGCCGACCGCCTGGACACCGACGTCCGCACCGTGCGCCGCTACACGGCCCACCTACGCGACTTGGGCATCCCTGTGGAGGCCGAACGCGGCCGCTACGGCGGCTATCGACTGGCCCGCGGCTACCGCATGCCACCTCTGGTCCTCACCAATGACGAGGCCCTCGCCGTCGTCCTTGGCCTGCTCGCGGCAGAACGTCTGGGCATGGGCACCGCCGCGCCGGCCAGTGCCGGTGCCTTGGCCAAGATCGAGCGGGTGCTCCCGCACGCCCTGCGCGAACCGCTCGCCGCCATGTGGGAGACCCTGTCCTTCACCGCCAACGCCGTAATCGGGCAGGCACCCGGAACCGGCGTCCTGCTGGCACTGGCCCAGGCCTCCCGCGCCCGCACGACCGTCGCCATCAGCCACCAGTCCTGGCGCCAGGAACACACCGAACGCGACATCGACCCCTACGGCGTGGTCTTCCACACCGGCCGCTGGTACGTCGTCGGCCACGACCACCTCCGCGACAGCTTGCGCACCTTCCGCATCGACCGCATCACCTCCGTCACCCCCCGAGCCGACAGCTTCACCCCACCCGACGGCTTCGACCCCGTCGCCCACCTGACCTCGACCCTCGCTCAGGGGCCCTACCGCTGGCAGGTCGAGGTGACGATCCATGGCCCCCTCGATGAGATCGCTCGCCGGCTGCCTCGCTCAGCGGTGACCCTCACCGCCCAGCCCACCGGCGTTCTCATGCACGCACGGGCAGAACGGCTGGACGGCATGGCCCACATGCTCGCCTCCCTGGAGTGGCCTTTCACCATCAACCATCCCGACGAACTGCGGCAGGCGCTCAAGAATCTGGCCGCCCAGCTCACCGCAGCCGCCCAGCGGAAACCGGAAGAACTACCGCAGTAAATACCGGATTTACTGCGGCGGAGCCTCTATCGTGATCATCACGACCTGCGGCGGACCATTCCGGCCGCCGGGGCGAGGTGCACGCATTTACTGCGGCAGTGTCGGAGGGGGGGCGAGCATGGCGATCGAACCGGTGACCGAACTCGGGAGCGGGGGCGCGCTCAGGTTGCCGCGAGCCCGGGTCGTGCCCCTGTCCGCCCCGCCCGCGTCGTACACCGCGGCGGTCGAGCGCTACCTCACCGGCGCGGGCATCGCGAAGTCCTCCGCCCGGATCTACCGGATCTCGCTGACGACGTGGGGATGGATGCTCACCGGAGAACCCGCGCCGACCGGGCCCGCCCGACGAGGCGCGAAACCGCCCGTCTTCCCCATCACCTCGATCGACGACCCGGCGCTGCCGGAAGTCTTGGCCGAGCTGGCCGCCGCGCGGGCGGACGAGATGGACGCCGACACCGTCAACCGTGAACTGTCCATCGCCCGCAAAGCGATCGGCTGGTGGCAGCGCCAAGGCTGGATCGAAGGCGATCCCACGATCGGCATCGAGCGGCGGCCGGCACCGCTCGACCGCACCAAGGCTCTCGCGGAGAACCAGATCGCCGCCCTGTGGCGCCTCGACGTCGCGCTGCGGGAGAAGACGCAGTGGAAGATGCTCTACGAGTCCGCCGCACGGGCCGACGAGGTGCTGTGCCTCAATGTGGAAGACCTGTACCCGCAGGACAAGCGTGGGAAGATCACCGCCAAGGGCGGAGCGACCGAGTGGATTCACTGGCAGTCCGGCACCGCCCAGCTCCTGCCCCGGCTCATCGCCCGCCGCACCCGCGGCCCGCTGTTCCTCACCGACCGCAAGGCCCCGGCCGGAACGCCGACGCTGGACGTGTGCCCGGAGACCGGTCGGGGCCGGCTCTCCTACCGCCGAGCTGAAGAAATCTTCGAGGAGAACACCCGGCTGCTGGCCAACCCGCTCGCCTCACCCGAGGACATTGAGGACTTGGACGGCTGGACCCTGCACCGGCTCCGGCACAGCGCTCTGACACACGACGCCGAGGACGGCACCTCGACCCCGATGCTGCTGGCCCGCTCCCGCCACGCCTCCGTCCGCTCCCTGGAGAGATACGCCCGCCCCGGCGTCGACTCGGTCGCCCGGCACGTCGCCGAACGCGACCCCGCTGCACGCCGCCGCACGTAAATCGGCCCTGTTCTCGTATAGCTACCGCCAGGTGGCGTGTAGCGCTGTGTGACTGGCGTGGTCCTCGTTTCCCTGCACTGGCCACCTCGTTGAGCTGAACGAGTGACGGCGAAGGGGCGGGGTGGGATGCGGCAGGACTGGGAGCCGGAAGACCTGATTGAGGTCTGGACGCTGCTCGAAGACGACATGAAGAAGGTGCGGAACAAGTCGGGGGCGACCCGGTTGGGCTTCGCGCTGTTGCTCAAGTTTTTCGAGGTGGAGGCCCGGTTCCCGGAGTCTGCCAAGGAGATGCCTGCGGCGGCGGTGGAGTACGTGGCCCAGCAGGTGAAGGTTCCCGCCGGGGCGTGGGCGGACTCAGGGGAGCGGCGTCGTGATCGCGTGCGTCCATATGGGAGGTGATCCGCTCGGCGTCGTGGATCATCAGCGCCGCCAGTTGCGAGCCCGCCCACAGGGCGAACGTCAGGGCTACCTCCCGCGCATCCTCCAGCTCGCGGCCGGAGCGGAGGTAGAGCAGAGCGAGGAGCCGCCGCCCACCACGGTAACTACTGGGAGGTGCTGCTGTACGGGCACCTGCTCAAAGACCGCTCCACGATGTACGACCTGGCCAGCCGCCTGGAACTGACGGCCGCCTCCGAGGACAACCGGGTCCTGGACGCGCTCGCGCACGCACGCCGGTACAAGACCTCCCGCGACTACATCCGGAACGGGATCGGCAGGCATCGTGCACTCCCGAGAGGTATGGCGAGTCGGATCCTTCTGTGCACAGAGGGCGTGGACCCAACGGTGCCTCGGAACGCTCTGGCGGCGACGACCAAGAAGTTCGAGGGCGAGGCGCGGACGGCGTGACCATGATCGGTATCGCCCCTGGCCTCGTTCCCGCTCCTTGAAGGTGTTCCGCTGCCGGGCGGCGGCTGTGAGCGGACCGGACGGTAGGTAAACACGCCTCAACCCGTCGTCCAGCGATGGAGCTTCTCGGGGTTGCGTACGACCCAGATGTGCTTGATCCGGTCGTCCGCGACCTCGAACGCGTACACCGACACGATGACGCCGTCCTGCTGGGCCACCAGACCGGGCTGACCGTTGACCGTCCGTTCCAGGAACGTCATGGTGTCGGGCTTGCGGCGGGCGATCTCTCGCCAGACGTGCGCGATCTGCTCGGCGCCTTCGATGGGGTGCGGGAAGGTGATGGCAAGGCCACCGCCGTCGGCGATCGCCGTGGCATCGGGGTCGAGCAGGCCGATCAGGGCGTCGATGTCCTTGGCCTCCCAGGCTTGCTTGAAGTCCCTGACGACGGCGGCGCGTTGGGCTGCCGAAGTCGTGGGAGACTGCGCGGCCCGGATGCGGCGGCGGGCCGAGGAGGCCAACTGGCGGCATGCCGCCGGGGTACGGCCGACGATCTCGGCCACTTCGGTAAACGAGTGGCAGAAGACGTCGTGCAGGATGAAAGCGACGCGTTCGGCCGGGGTCATCGATTCGAGCACGACCAGGAAGGCCAGATTGACCGACTCGTCCAGGGTGACCCGGTCGGCCGGATCGGCCGCCGCACCGTCCGCCCGCCCACTGATCCACTCCGAATTCTCGGGCAGTGGCTCTGGGATCCATTCGCCCACGTAGGTCTCTCGCCTGGCCCGTGCCGAGCCGAGCAGGTTGAGGCAGATGCGACCGGCGACTGTCGTCAGCCAGGCGCCGGGGTTCTCGATGGCGTCCTGCTGCTGCCGTGACATGGCGTACCAGCGGGTGTAGGTCTCCTGGACGGCGTCCTCGGCCTCGGTCAGGGAGCCCAGAAGCCGGTACGCGCGATTGATCAGTTGGCGCCGCTCGCTCATGAGCGCGTCCAGGCCCGGATCGGGTCGGCCGTGTCCTGGCTCGGATCTGGTGCTCATGGTGCCGAAGGCTCCCTTCGTCGTATCTGCCCTTACCGGTTCGACAACACAGCCCCGGGGGGGGGGGGGGGGGGGCCCGCCCCCCCCCCCCCCGCGGGGGGGGGGGGGGCCCCCGGCGGCGCCCCCCCCACCCCCCGCGCCCCGCCGGGCGCCAACACACCGCCGCCCG